>JBCDIS010000024.1:0-55335 GCA_038748685.1 Acidobacteriota bacterium
ACCAACTGAGCTACATCGGCACGCGGGCCGGCTAGGGCCCTTGGGGGAGGCGAATATTACTCATCCCGATGCGCGTTGTAAAGTCCTGGTGCCCTCCTTAGGGGTCAATCCTAAGGGGGTGGCGCTCCGTGTTCGCTGCCGGCGTGGCGCCGCGACCGGAGAGGCGGCCTGGGAACGGGACCTCGCGCGACGCCCCATTCCCAAGCCCCATGCGCAGAATCGCTTGCGGCCTCAGGGAAGCATCCCGCCGTCGACGACCAGGCTGTGGCCGGTGACGAACGATGCATCCCGGGAGGCCAGGAAGACGACCCAGGCGGCGACTTCCTCCGGGGTACCCGCCCGCTGGAGCGGAACCTGCTGGATGAAGCCGGACGCGTCGCCTCTGGTGGCGCGGTCGAGCAGGTCGGTCTCGATCGGTCCGGGGGCGAGGTTGTTGATGCGGATGCCCAGGGGCGCGACTTCGAGGGCTACGGAACGGCTCAGCCCTTCGACGGCGAACTTCGAGGCGACATACGAGGAGAAGGCGGGGAAGCCCCGCTGGCCCGCCACCGAGCTGGTGTTGATGATGACGCCGCCGCCGCGCTCGGTGAGGGCGGGAATCTCCGCCTGCATTGAATGCCAGAGGCCGAAGAAGTTCACCTCCATCACCCGCCGCACGTTGTCTTCGGTCTCCTCGGCGAGGGGCGCCAGGGACGCTCCTTCGATGCCGGCGTTGTTGAAGGCGATGTCCAGACCGCCGAATTCCGAGACCGCGGCCGCCACCAGGGCCTCGACGTCCCCTCGGACGGTCACATCGGTCCTAACGAAATGGGCCCGTCCGCCCTGCTTCTGGATCGCTTCGACGACGTCGCGACCACGATCCTCTCGGCGGGCGCCGATGACGACCGCTGCTCCGTGTTCCGCAAGGGCCAGGGCCGAGGCCCGGCCGATACCTGAGTTTCCACCGGTGATGACGGCGACCTGACCTTCGAGATTGAGATTCGGCATGGAGATGCTCCTCGTGCTTGTGTTTCGTTCAGAAAGTTTGTACCGATCGGTACAAACCAGGGTCGGAAAAAACGGCTCCAATGAGCCGCTGGATAGCTGTTGGGTAGGGGGGCTCGGACTTAGGCTGCGGGCCCCGTGTCCGGTTGCTGCGCTGTGACGAGATGTATCGCCTGGTTGGCGAGGGTCCGGACCGCCCCTGGATCACTTCCTGAGCGGGAGTAGACCCGCATGCCCATGATCAGGGACATCATGGCTTTCGCCGTGGCGTCGGCGTCCAGGCCGGCGCGGATCTCACCGCTTCGCTGGCCGTCGAGGATGAAACCCCGCAAAGCTTCCTCAGTGCCGGCGATGGCCCGCTTGACGATGGCCTGGGCCTCTC
This sequence comes from Acidobacteriota bacterium, assembly GCA_038748685.1. Classification (GTDB taxonomy): domain Bacteria; phylum Acidobacteriota; class Thermoanaerobaculia; order Multivoradales; family J023; genus JAUIJL01. The sequence goes on from JBCDIS010000024.1 coordinate 1,367, forward strand.
GATCGTGGTGAGCCAGTTCTAGGGCGCAGTTGATGACCATGCAGCCCTTGTGGCCGGAGGGGCTGATGCAGTCCTCGTAGATGGCTTCGAAAAAAACGCGAAGGGCGTCGAGTCCCGATCTGCCGGCGGTGGTCTCCCGCATTCGGCCCGAGGTTGCGACGTTGTATTGCTCTAGCGCTTTGAGGTAGACCTCGTGTTTGCTGCCGTAGGCGTTGTAGAAGCTGCCTTTCTGGATACCCATGGCGTCGAGCAGGTCACGCATCGAGGTCGCTTGGTAGCCCCGGGTCCAGAAGATCTCGGTGGCCTTCTCGAGGGTTTCGTCGACGTCGAATTGCTTGTGCCAGGGCATGGGTTTGGTTCCGCAGGGTCGGCTGTTCAGCCAACCGATGCTGGGAGCGTAGCGCACTTGTACCGAATGGTCAAATTAATCCACTCGGACGGCTGAAGTCGTGACGGCTTCAGAGTAGGGCTCGGCACCGCACCCTGGCCGAGGTCGGTGGCCGAGTTGAGCCTAGGAGTAAACAGGGCTTGAGCCAGGGAACATCAGCCATGCGGACGGATCGGAGGCTCCGGATTCGAGTGGAGAAAGGTAGTGCTCGCGGACGGTCCAAGAGCCGCCGAAACCTGTTTCCATGGCTATCGTCAGCAATGGACAACGTCCCGGCAAGCGCCCCTGGAACCTCTCCATGGTTCCCATGCATCCCCGGCGGCTTGATGTGGAGGGACCCTCCCCAGATCTCCAAGAGTTACCTCTTTTTTCGTCTGCTCCGCATCTACGCCCCACTGAGTAGCGAAGGAAGGAGGGAACCCAGGCTGCAGCCAGTTTGCGACAAAACACCGAGCGCTTCACGTATTCGCCTCGCCGAAATCCGTAGAGCCGGTCTGATACATGACACCTCACAGGTGATCTGTATCCCCAACAATCCATCGACAAACTTGTCCTCAAGCGCGCCCGTTTGCGCCTTGGACGAGGGGAGCACTGACTGTGGACCTTCCAACCCTATCTATGGGCCAGTTTGACCTGGTCTCCAACTTGTTCTCGCTCACCATCGCCACGATGTTTGCGTCGGGTATCTTCTTCTTCCTCGCCCAGCGACAGGTGGCTCCGGCCTATCGGGTCGGCGTGATCGTTTCCGGCATCGTCGTCTTCATCGCTGGCTACCACTACTACCGTATCTGGGAGAGCTGGGGCGCGGCCTACGCCCTCGAGGCCGGCAATTATGTGGCGACCGGCACACCGTTCAACGAAGCCTATCGATACGCCGACTGGCTGATCACGGTGCCGCTGCTGCTTGTCGAACTGGTCGCGGTCCTCGGCCTTGCGAAAATGGTCGCCGGCCCGATGCTGCGCAACCTGACCGTCGCCTCCTTCGCCATGATCCTCCTCGGCTACCCGGGCGAGATCTCGAGCATCGCCGGGACCCGCTGGCTTTTCTGGTTCCTCGCCATGATCCCGTTCCTCTACATCCTCTATGTGCTCTTCGTACAGCTGGGCAAAGCCATCGAGAGCGAAAGCGGTGAAGTCGCGTCCCTATTCAAGCGAGCGCGTGCGGTCATCGCGGTATCCTGGTGGGTCTACCCCATCGCATTCGTCCTGCCGATGATCGGCTTGTCGGGCGCCGTCGGCGAGGTTGGTTTGCAGGTTGGCTACAGCATCGCCGACCTCATCGCCAAGGCCTTCTACGGTGTCGTGATCTACCAGATCGCAAAGGCAAAGTCGGACGCCGACGGCTATCAGCCGGCCTGAACGCACCGCACCTCGCGGGGGCGACCTCCCCGGTAGCCCCCGTGCCATCCAGACTGCCACCACCTTTCGACATGCTCGGGAGAGGAGCGTAGCGTGGAAAGAACGACTGCTCTCGTCATCGGCGCGGGCTTCGGCGGGCTAGCAGCAGCTCTACGCTTGCGCGCCCGCGGGTACGACGTCACGGTTATCGATCGACAGGACCAGGCCGGCGGCCGCGCCGCTGTCCATCGGCGCGCTGGTTATACGTTTGACGCCGGGCCCACCATCATTACGGCACCCTTTCTGATCGATGAACTCTTCGATCTATTCGGTCGCCGTAGCGAGGACTACGTAACTCTGCGCTCCCTGGAGCCGTGGTATCGAATTCGCTTCGACGACGGTCGCCACCTCGACTACAGCGGCGACATGGAAACCATGCTCGACGAGATCCGGCGCTTCGAACCGCGGGACGTCGACGGCTACCGGCGCATGCTCCAGCTCACCGAAAAGATCTACAAGGTGGGCTTTGAACAACTCGGCGACCAGCCCTTCCATCGGTTGTCGACCATGACCCGCTTGATCCCTGCGCTCGGGCGGCTGCGAAGCGACCGCAGCGTCTACCGCCAGACCGCGCACTTCATCCGTCACCCCTTGCTGCGCCAAGCCTTGAGCTTCCACCCACTCCTGGTGGGAGGCAATCCCTTCACCACGACTTCGATCTACTCCTTGATCCACTATCTCGAACGCACCGGCGGCGTCCACTTTGCGATGGGCGGCACGGCGGCCTTGGTGGAGGGCCTGGTGCGTCTACTCGACGAACAGGGAGTGAGCTGGCGACTCGGCGAGACAGTCGAGACGATACTCACAGAGGGTCCGCCGGGTGGCGGTCGGAGGGCACGGGCCGCTGGCGTGCGCCTGGCGAGCGGTGAGACTCTGCGAGCCGACCTCGTGGTTGCCAACGCCGACGCCCCCTTCGTCTACCGGAATCTGGTGCCCGCCGAACATCGCCGCAAGTGGAGCAACCCGCGGATCGACAGCCGCAAGTACTCCATGGGCCTGTTTGTTCTCTACTTCGGCGCCACCCGAACCTATCCCCACCTCGCCCACCACGAAATCCTGCTCGGACCTCGGTACCGTGGGTTGATCAACGACATCTTCGAGCGCCAGCATCTGGCCGAGGACATGAGCCTCTACCTGCACGCACCAACGCGCACCGACCCCTCCCTCGCACCCCCTGGCTGCGAGTCGATGTACGCGCTGGTGCCGGTACCCAACCTGCAGGCCGACATCGACTGGTCGGTGACCGGCCCAGAGCTTCGCGACCGGCTAGTCGAACGTCTATCGCAAACCGTCTGCCCCGACCTCGAGCGCCATATCGTCGAGGACTTCTACGTCACCCCCGAGAATTTCCGGGGTGATTTGCTGTCCCACTTCGGCGCCGGCTTCTCGGTGCAGCCGGTACTCACGCAGTCGGCATGGTTCCGTTTCCACAACCGCTCCGAGGAGCTGCGCGACCTCTACTTAGTAGGCGCCGGTACCCACCCAGGGGCCGGCGTGCCCGGCGTTTTGACCTCGGCAAAGGTGCTCGACCGGCTCCTCGACGAGGAGGAACATGGAAGGCCACGACGACGCTCGACGGTTCCGGTCTCCCAAGGATCTTCGGCCACGGAAAGCGGGACCTTCGAGCGACCCGCCGCCGCGCGAGCACCGTTGAGCGAGCAGTCAGCCGCCACCATCATGGCCCAGCGGGCCAAGACCTTTAATTTCGCAGCACGCCTGCTGCCCCGGGAGGTACGCGACGAAGTCGCCATCCTCTACCGCTTCTGCCGCACCGTCGATGATCTGGCGGACGAGCTCCCTGATCCGAGGGAAGGCCGCCGCTGGCTCGACCAGGTGTACGCCGACTTGGGGAGCGGCCATTCGGATCTGCCGCCGGTCGCCGACTTCTTGGAGCTGGCACGCCGCCGCGACGTTCCGCGGGAATACGCCCGCGAATTGGTCCGGGGCCTACGCTCGGATCTCGGTACCGTCCGATTCGCCACCGTCGACGACTTGGTGCGCTATTGCTATCAGGTGGCATCGACGGTGGGCGTCATGATGTGCCGCTTGCTGCGGACCACCGCACCCGACGCGGTCCTCTACGCGATCGATCTGGGCATCGCCATGCAGTTGACCAACATCGCCCGCGACGTTCGCGAAGACCTCGCCGAAGGGCGCATCTACCTACCCGCCTCGTGGGTCTCTCCCTCGGTCGTCGAGCGCGGAGTTGCCGGCGATGCCGCAGCCAGCGCCGATACCTACGGGGCGGTGGAGCGCCTCCTGACCCTGGCCGAAGACTACTATCGCAGCGCCGACATCGGCATAGAGCTGCTACCGCCGGCCGCCCGGTGGGCGATTCTCACCGCCAGCCGCAGCTACGAGGCCATCGGTCACGGCATCCGGGCCACGGGCCCGGGCTACTGGCGAAAACGCGTTTACACCTCGACCCGGCTCAAGGTCTGGGAGAGCCTGCGCTCAGCTGGGAAGCTGAGTCTTAGGGCGCTGACCACCAACCTCGGTATCCGCGCTGCGCGGTCAAGGCGCCACCGGGAGCAGCTACACCGGCCGCTGGTCGCCCTGCCGAGCGCCTCCCTCTGGCGCCACGATTCCCCGCTCCGGCGGCCGGCCATGTCTGACCCGATAGGGAGTAGTGCACGATGAGCCGACGGCCGCTGGTGATCGGCGGCGCGGGCTGCGCCGGGCTCAGCCTGGCGGTGCACCTGCTGGAGGCTGGAGTCGACGATCGCCCCATCGTTCTGGTCGAACCACGGACCCGCTACGAGAACGACCGCACCTGGTGCTTCTGGCGCCTCGATCAACACCCGTTCGAGGACTGCGTGACGCACAGCTGGCACCGATGGCGAGTCACCACGCCGGACACCGATAGCGTCGCCGGTTCGAGGGCGTATCCCTATCAGCACATCCCCGCCAATGCCTTTTATAACTTCGCCTTCGAGCGCCTTCGAGCGGCGTCCAACGTCGAGCTTCGTCTCGGGCAGCGGATCGAGGAATCGCACGAATACGGCTCGGGGGTGGGCGTCGAAACCGGCGACGGCACGATCGACGCCGAGCTGTTCTTCGACAGCCGACCGACCTCGTGTGGCCCGGCGCAGCTGGTACAGCACTTCCACGGCGCTTTCGTTCGTGCTGAACAGCCGGTGTTCGACCCATCGACCGTGACGCTGATGGACTTCAGTCTCGAGGGCGACCCTTCGGAAATCCGCTTCTTCTACCTGCTGCCGTTCTCGCCCCGGACAGCGCTGGTCGAGGCGACCTACATCTCGCCCCAGGTTCACCCACCGGAACTCTACAGACAGGACATCGACGCTTACCTGGCGCACCGATTCGACCTGCGCGGCCATCGGGTCGTGGGCCGTGAGTCCGGGGTCATCCCCATGGCCGTCGTGCCACCGGCACGCCCCGGTCGAATCGTACCCATCGGCACGGTCGCCGGCTGCGCCCGTGCGTCGAGCGGCTACGCCTTTGTCGCCATCCAGCGCTTCAGCGGGCGGCTTGCGGCGGCCATACGCCGGGGCGACCCCTTGCGGACCTCGGTGGCGGCCTGGCGGCCGCAGGCGCGCTTCCTGGACCGCGTTTTCCTGTCCTTCCTGGCGCATCAGCCCAGCAAAGCCCCGGCTATGTTCGCCAACCTCTTCGGCCGCGTTCCGGCCGAGAATCTGGTGCGATTCCTTGCCGACTGCGAGTCGGCGACCGACGCGCTGCGGGTCATGTGGGCCATGCCCAAGACGGCCTTCACCGGCGAGTGGCTGCGCACCGCTGTGACCGGCCGCGCGGCGGCATGAGCCCAATACCGATCATGCTGCCGAAGGCGCGGACGCCAGCGCCGGTGCCGCCGGCCAGACCCTGGTGGTCCTTTCACGCCCGGGTCGCCGCAGCCGTCACCACCGCGGCCGCCGTCGCGGCGGCGGTATTCGGAAGCCCGCCGCTGCCGGCCCAGCTCGCCGCACTTGTCGTCGGGGTGGCCCTGTTGGGTGTTCCACACGGTGCCCTCGATCACCTGCTCGGCCGCGCCCTGTTGCGGCCGAGGCTCGGCGACCGCTGGCCGATAGCCTTCGGCCTCGCTTACCTCGGCCTGGCGACGGTGGTCATCGTGAGCTGGTGGCTGGCTCCCGTGGCCTCGCTGGTCGCTTTTCTGGCCCTCTCTGCGGTGCATTTCGGACTCGGCGATACCCGACCGAATGGAACCCGCGCGCTGTTCGCCGTCGAGGTCGCCGTCCGTGGATCTCTACCGATCCTCCTCCCTACCCTGTTTCACACCCGCGAAGTGACGCGCCTATTCGGCTGGCTGGTGGGCAACGCCGCCGCGCTCTCGACCGACGCAGTCATCCGCGTCGCCGGCGCCACAGCGCTGGCGCTGGCGCCGGCGATGCTGTGGCTCTGCGTCCACCACTTTCGCCGCTGGCTGACCTACGGCCGGGCAGAGGGTGGCGAGGTGCTCCTGGAAATCTCAACGCTTGTCGGTCTCTTCTGGTTGGCGCCACCGCTGATCTCGTTCCTGTTCTACTTCTGTGCTTGGCACTCACTGCGCCACACCCTGGAGACGAGCGAGGCCTTGATTCCGGGGAAGCTGAAACGGGCACTCGGCCACTTTGCTCTGCTGGCGGCGCCGCTGACGGCAGCGACCTTGGTGCTGGCGATCTCCGCCTGGTCGATTCTGCGCGCCACGGGCATGGGTGCCGAACCGGCAATCCTACGGGTTGTCTTCGTCGGCCTGGCGGCGCTCACCGTGCCCCATATGGTCCTATGTGCGATGGCGCAGACGCGGCCCCGGGGTTTATAGAAGCCCCGCGCCTGTCGTTGCTCCAAGATGCCGCCCACATTTCGCCTGGGCCCGCCCGCTCAGCTCAGTCGCCGGGGGTGATTCCAATCTCGGCGTAAAACTTGTTGGCGCACTCCGGGCAGATCCCGTGGCTCAGCTGGGCATCGGAATGGGTGTTGAGGTAGGTTTCCAGCGTCTCCCACTCCCCTTCGCCATCCCTGATCTTCTTGCAGGAAGCGCAGATCGGCAGCAGGCCCCGCAGTACCTTGAGCTCCTGTTCCTGGAGCTCTTTCTCGAGGTTGAGATAAGCGATCTTGGAGCGGACCCACCAGGTCACCAGGCCCACGACGGCCGCCGTGTAGAGGGACCAGGCCCACCAGCTGAGCCAGGGGGCCGGAAGGATCCGGACCCGGAGTTGGGCCTCCTCTGCGGACCAAATTCCGTCGCGGTTCGCGGCTTTCGCGCGGAAAAGGTACCTGCCGGCGGGGATCTGGGAGTACCTGGCAAAGCTCCGTTCCGCGGACGCCTCCACCCAGTCGGCGTCGACCCCCTCCAGCCGATAGGCGAATCGATTCCGCGCCGTATCGCCAAAGTGGAGGGCGGCGAGCTCGATGGAAAACTCGTTCTGGGAGTGCTTCAGCGTGACGTCTTCCGCCAGGGTGATGCTCTTCTCCAGCGGCGATCCGGGCTGCCGCGCCTGGGGGCGAATGGACTGCGCGCCGATGCGAAAGTCGGCCAGGACGACTTTGGGGGGAGCGTCGTCCACGCGGATCGACTCTGGAAAGAACCCAACGAATCCGTCTTGGCCACCGAAGAAGATTTCTCCACTCCGACTCCGGAACGAAGCCCGCAGATCGACCCAGGAGGGCAGTCCGTCGTCGGATTGGAAGCTGTGGGTGATGCCGGTGGCGGGGTCGAAGCGATAGGTGTCCGTTCCCGAAGACAGCCAAAGCGTGCCCCCGGGTTCCGCCTCCATCGCCCGAATCGAGGTCGACGGCAAGCCGTCCTTCGGCCCAAAGTGGCTCCAGGTGTCGTCCGGTTCCAAACGAAACAGACCGTGCCCCAAGGTCGCTGCCCAAAGGACCTCCGGCCCCCCGGGGATCGTGACCAGGGCTACGACACCGCTGCCGGCGGGTTTGCTGGGGGCCAGTTCCTCCGCCGGCCAGTGCTTCAGCATCGAGCCGTCACGGGTATCGAGGGCCCACAGATCGCCCTCCTCCGACCCCACGAAGAGCCGGCCCCGGGAGTCCTCAGCCATGGCCAGGGTACGAGACTCCACGCCCAGCGGAATCCGCTCGAAGGCATCCTCGGAGGGACCCCGCCGATACAGGTCGATGTCATTCCCCGCCCACAGGGAACCGGTCCCATCCCTGAAGAGTGTGACGACCCTGTGCGTATCCTGTTGCTCCGATAGACTGAAGACTTCCAAGGCCCCGGTTTCCACCGCGAGCCGGTACAGACCTTCCTCGCCGCCGATCCATAGGTGATCGGGGGCCTCGTAGCTCAACGCCCAGGCCGTGGGATCCGGCAGGCCCCTCCGCCCTTGCTCCCCTTGATCGAGCTCGGCCTCCGGTGAGTAGTAGAGCGTCTCGCCGGCCCGGCGGTCCATTCGAGCGATGCCGTGGCTGCGGGTCCCCACCCACAGGCGTCCCTCGTCGTCTTCGGCGAAGGAGCGAATACTGCCTTCCGGCACCGTGCCCTCCTGCGTCGGGTCGTGGGAGTAGAACAGGAAGCTCTCACGATAAGGGTCGAAGCGGGCCGCCCCCGAATCCGTGGCCACCCACAGCTGCCCGGTCTGATCTTCGAACAGCGCATGGACCTGCTCGCTGACCAGACTTCGGCGACGTACCGAGCTCGAGACGAACCGCTCGAAGGTCGCTGAAGCGGACCGGTAGCGACTCAATCCACTAAAGCCGCCGATCCAGACGTCGCCCCGGGAGTCTTCGAGCACGGAGGTCAAGTCGTCCCCGATCAGCGAGCCACCATCCTCGAGGGAATGATGGAAGATCTCGAAGTCTCCGGTGTCGGGCCGAATGCGGACCGCCCCCTCCCGGTACGCGACACCCCAAAGACTCCCGTCGCGCCCGAGGGTTGCATCGAGGAATAGACCGCCCCGGGTCGCGAAGGACTCCGGCCATGGAGTCCTCCGCTGTTCAGAAAGATCCCCGATGGAATGCTCGGTGAGTCCCCTTCGCCCGAAACCCCAAACCACCTGCCGCGAGGGATCGACCACCACGCTGGTGACGGAGTCGAAGCCGGCCACCGCTTCCATACGTTCGTTTTGGACCGAAATCAGCCTCGGGGTTGTCTCTAGCATCACCGCGAGGAACCGCCCAGGACCGATCTCCTCGAGATCGGCGACCAGCCCCCCGAGATCGAGATCCAGACTCCGGAAGCTCTCGTCTCCAGGGAACCACCGATCGAGCCGCCCCTTCCCCGTCGCGATCCATAGGGTTCCCCCGGAGTCGACCAGCAGGCGCCGCGCATAGCTGTCGGAGAGGGATCCCGGGTCCGACGGATCGTGGAAGTGTGAGGTCACCCGGCTGCCGTCGTACTGACGCAGCCCGTCCAGCATCGCGAACCAAAGGAATCCCTGCGGATCCTGGGCGATGTCCAGCACCCGCCCGGGCAAGCCGTCCGCCACCCCCACGTGGGAGAACCGGTCATCCGCCAGCGGGTCCGCGGCGGCGCTCGGCGGAGCCGACACCGCCAGACCGATGGCCCCCAGGGCGCACACACAGCGGATGCACATCGCCACGGGGCGACTGAAACCTGTTTGGAAAAACGGGGCCATCGTTCGTATCCTAGCGAAAGCCAGGACACGGTCGGCAGGCAAAAGCGCAGGAAGGATTTGCGCTACCCGCCCCCTAGCGCCGCCGGGAGGATCGACTCTCGCAGGTATCGGTCGCGGAACGCGCTGCGGGTGGCGCCGTCGCTGTAGTTGCCGGCGTGGATCATCACCACGAGGTCGAGCTCGGGCACCACGAAGAGCATCTGGCCCCCGTTGCCGCTGGCGTAGTAGGTCTCGACGCTTCGGCCGCCGACGTCGTAACTCCGTCGCCACCAGGCGAAGCCGTAGTCGTCGTCTTCGTTCAGCGAGGCGTGGGGCGCCGCCGACTCTTCGACCCAGGCTTCGGAGACGAGCCGACGTCCGTTCCAGACGCCGCCGTCCAAGTAGAGCTGCCCGAGCTTGAGGAAGTCCCGCGGGCGCAGCCGGATGCCGCCGCCCATGTAGCCCCGCTCCGTGGGTGAGAGGTTCATTTGGTAGTACGGAATTCCCATCGGCTCCGCGAGCTCCTCCTGGAAGAAGCGGAGCAGGCTGTCGCCGGTGGCCTGTCGAAGGACGCCCCCGATCAGGTGGATCCCCCCGGTGCAGTAGACCCCCGCTTCGCCGGGCTCCCGGACCATCGGCAGATCGAGGGTGTACCGATACCAGTCGGGCTGTTCGGTCTGGCTCTGCATGACGTCCTCGTTGCCGGGGGAGTCGTAGTCATCGTCGTCGCATTCGAATCCCGACGTCATGGTGACCAGGTGGCGGACCGTCAGCCGTTCCTTCCGGGGATCGGGGTTGGCGAAGGCGTCTACGCCGCCGAACCGCGGATAGACCGCCTCGTCGACACTGGGGAGGATCCCCCGGTGGATCGCGATCCCGAGCAGCACCGAGGTGAGACTCTTCCCCGCCGAGCGGGAGTCGTGGGGCACCTCCCGGTGAAAGCCGTGAAAATACTCCTCCAACACCAGCTTTCCGCGGTGGGCGACGAGCAGACCGTGGATGTAGGGCTGGCGCAGTCCCGAGGGCTCGAAGGCGGCGATCGACTGGACAAGCTGGACCAGCGGCCGCTCGTCGAGGCCCGTGGCGCGGGGCGTATCGGTACGCCAGCCGTCCCCGATCTCGGCCGGCCTCAGACGGGCCTTCGGGCCCTGTGACGAACGCCGGGGGTAGAAACCGGGGGCGTCGCCGCGGGAACGACGGGTGAAGTCGAAGGTCTCACCGAACCTCGGGAACAGGAGGGTGAATCGCTCCCCCGGGACAACAATCTCACCGACCGCCATCACCCTGCCCCTCCGGTCGGCGAAGCGAATCCCGTCGCCGGCCACCGTGGCGGTCTCGATGGGAAAGAAGACCCCGAGGTTGCGCTGCGGGTTGCGTAGGAAGGTCCGGTAGCGGTCCTTCCCACTCTCTGCGGAATCGTCGCCCCGCACCATGGAAATGTTGAGGGAGACCTCCTGCGGAAACGGGGAGAGTCTGCCGTCGAAGACGCCGTCCCCAGCCGGCTCCAGCCGCAGCGGCGTGGCGATCGGATAGTTCTGGACCATCCCCGGCGGCTGAATCCAATGGCCGCCGATGGCGGCACCGGAGCTCCTTTGCCAACCCACGAAGCGGCCTTGGCCGAGAGCGTCGAATCCCCAGCTCACCGAGCCGTCGGTCCCCTCGCTCCGCTCCGCGGACACCGTCTCCCCCTGAAGCCTCGCCACCCAGCCGTTCTCGGACCGGTGCAGGCTCACCGATCCCTCCAGATGGGGGCCGAAGCGCTTCTCGGCTACCCACACCCCTTCCCAACTCGGAGCCGAAGCCTCCGCAGATGGATCCCCCGCGGCTTGCCTTTCGGCGCAGCCGGGCCCGGCCATCAGAAAAACAGCGGCGCAAAGACCAGCAGCGAAGCGTCGTTTCATCTCGTTCTCTCCTGCAGCCACCGCCGTAGCGGTTCACAGGCGGACTGCATGTTGGCGCGAAGACCCCGGCACGCCCGCGGCAGATCGTCCCCGTCCAGCCCGGCGAGGATCTCCCCGTGGTCGGCGAGGGCGACTTCGACGTGGGCACCGGACCGCATGTACGCGTGTTCGTAGCGGCGGGTGCGGAGCATGAAGTGTCGGATGGTGTCGAGCAGAATTCGGTTCGGACAGTGGTCGATGAGCTTCAGGTGCCAGGCGTCGTCCAGCTCGATGACTCGAGCAGGATCGCCGATCGCTCGGCGGATCTCCCCGTTCAAAAGCCGCAGCTCGTCGATCTGGCGCTTCGAAGGAAGGCCGGCCATGCGCAGGGCTTCCGGGTCGAGGATCGCCCGCATGGCGTAGAGCTGATCAAACTCGTCGAGGTCCAGGGAGCGAACGAAGTACCCGCGCCGGGGCCGGTGGATCAGGAACTCCTCCGCCGCCAGAATGCCGAGCGCTTCCCGGAGCGGCGTTCGGCTCACTTCGAGGCGGGCGGCCAGGTGCACCTCGTTGATCCGGTCCCCCGCGTCCAGCTCCCCGCTCAGGATCTGCTCGCGGAGTAGCTTGGCCGCGTCGTGGGAGAGGTTCGACCTCTGCATACTGCATACAGTACACAAAAGGACGGAGGCCTACAAGCCGCCAGCCCCCGGAGGCAAGACGCTTCGAGCCAGATCGTTCAGGGTAGATCCTTCAGGGCAGAACGCCGGCGGCCGGGGGTTCGTACGCGAGCACGACCAGCCGGTCGCCGGCCTCCAGAACTGCTCCCGGGGAGTCACCGCGGGGATTGCAGAAGATCCTGGGCCGGCCGTTCACCGTCCGCTGGACGCCGAGGGCGATGAGGGGCTCCTCGAGGGAGCCCTCCCCCATCAACCGTCCGCCGTATTCGCGGAACGTCAGGCCGGCGGCGGATTCTGGGATCGGGCGCACGTAAACTTCGTTGGTATCCCCCGACACCGACAGCAGATCGGTGTAGAAATCCACCACCCCTTCGTTCAACACGGCCTGGGCCATGAGACAGGTGCGGATCTGCAGGCCAGAGACCCGTTCCAGGAGGCCGGGGAATCCCGAAGCCACCTCGTCGAGCACCTGCTCGTTGGCCGGATTCACCAACTCCGCCACGACGTGCATCGACGAGACTCCACGCTCCTTCGCCAGGCGCCGCAGCATGATGACGGAGCGAATCGTCGCCTCGTCCGCGTGGGGGCCGGAGCGCTCGTCGGCGAAGATCAGGATGGTCTTGGCGTCCTGGGCGTTGGCGTTAAGAAGGGCCCGCTCCGCCGTCGGATCCCCGACGCTGATGTAGAAATCCTCGAAGATGTCGTCGGTCCCGGTGCCCGCGTCCTTGAGGCGCTTGACGCTGAGCTCCTCGTCGTCCGTCAGAACCACGATCACGGCGTTGCCCTCCCGCTCGCGGATCACCGGGTGGTGGAGCTCCCGAACCAGGTCGACGGCGCGGGAGCTCCAATTGAGGATCAGGTAGTGGTCCGTCAGGTGTTTGGGCATGAGCTTCTCCAGTTGCATCATGGTCTTGGCCAGCCAGCCGGTCATGAAGGCGAAGTAGAGGGGGCCGATGAGCAGACCGAGGGCGGCGAAGACCTTTCCGGCGCCGCTTTCCGGCTCCCTGTCCTCAAGGCCGCTGAAGATGTAGATGGTGATCGACCAGAAGGACTCGAACGGCCCATCGAAGTGGCCCGTCTCGCTGTGGCGTTCGAAGTGGTGGGTCAGCAGGGTGATGAGAAAGATACCGGCGACAAAGGCGATGGACGCACGCAGCGCCACCCGGTCCAAGAGCACGACGCGGTACCACTTCGTTCGCCAGGTCCAGAGGACCATCGCCACCAGAATCAGTGCGACGAAGAACAGGATCAGCCAGTCCGTGGCGCTCGCCGAAGCGGTCGGCGCCTCGACCTGCGCAGCGAGCCGGGGCGCGGATGCAATTCCCAGCAGGATGGCCAAGGCGCGCCGTAGGTCCGCGATGTGACGAAGGATGGTTTGGGCTTCCATGGTCGAGGGACCGAGACGGTTCGGCCTCGGTCTTTCATCGCGCAAGCCATCGATCCAGAGTCTCATCCGCCGCCGCCGGCGCCATCTTCAAGCCAAGGGGCCGGCTTTAGCCGGTGAATCCGACCCCCACCAGGCCCTCCACCGTCCGAAAGACGATCGTGCCGTTGGAGATCGCGGGGGTCGCGAGACTGGCACTCCCCAGCTCGCTCTCAGCGAGGACCTTCAGCGTGCGTCCCGCCTGGATGACGGTCACGTCGCCGTCCTCCGCGGTGAAGTAGATCCTGCCGTCCGCCGCCACCGGTGACGCCGTGTACTTGCCCCGCAGCCTCTCCTTGTAGATCTCCTCCCCGGTGGCGGGGTCGCGGGCGGTCAGCACCCCGTTGCCCTTGCCCATGTAGAGGATGCCTCGGTAGAGCAAGGGGGTCGGCACGTAGATGCCGTCGGTCTGGGAGCTCCAGGCGACGTGGGAGCTAGAGCCCCCCTCCTCGGGGGTGAGATCCCCCCGGCCGCCGGGCTTGATGGCGTAGACGGGTTTCGGGGTCCGATAGCCGCCGGTGGCGAAGATCAGCCCGTCCTGGGCGATGGGGCTAGCGACGGTGATGGGCGAGTTGCCCAGGATGCGCCACCGTTCGCGGCCGGTGGCGGGGTCGTAGCCGACGACCGCCTTCGAGGCCGACAGCACGAGCTCGGCGCGCTCGCCGTCGCGGTAGACCAGGGGCGTTCCCCAGGACGGCAGCTCGTCCCGGACGGTGCGCCACAGCTCCTTCCCCGTCGTCAGCTCGTAGGCGGCCACGAAGGATTCCCCGTGGACGTCGACCTGGACGATGACCCGGCCGTCGTCGAGGATCGGCGAGCTGGCGAAGCCCCACTCGAAGGCGGAGTCGAGGTACCACCCGGAGTTCAGGATCCCGAGATCCTTGTGCCAGAGCTTCTTACCGTCGACGCTGTAGGCGAAGAGCCCTTCGGAACCGAAGAACGCCACCACCACCTCGCCGTCGGTGGCACAGGTGGGGTTGGCCTGACTGGCCTTCCAATGACGCTGGGATTTGGGGGCTCCGGCGGTCACGGTGCGCTCCCAAAGCCGCTCTCCGGTGCCGAGGGCGTAGGCGTGCAGCTGCCAGTCGTGGCGGGCGGTCTCGTCCACGGCGTCGATGTTTCCGAGGGCCCCGGCATCCACCGTCTGCTCGGTTTCCGCGCTCACCGCCGTGGTGACGAAGATCCGGTCCCCCCAAATGACGGGGGACGACAGCCCCAGGCCCTCGACCGGCGCGCGCCAGCGCACGTTGCGGCCGGACGCGACGTCGAAGGCGAGGGGAGGGTGCTGTCCGTCGGCGACTCCGGCACGTTCGGCGCCGCGGAACTCGGGCCAGGGGGCCGGCTTCACCACCGGCGGCTTCTTGTCGAGGGTCGGGTCGAAGCGAAGCTTCTTCTCCTCGTCCAGGGCCTTCGACTCGGCGGTCTCGGTGGCGGGGGAACCCTCCGGCGCCTTGGCCCCCGCCGCTTTCAGCAGCGCGACGAGATCGGCGTGGCCGCCTCCCTGGGCGCTTCCGAGGAGGGCGGAGAGCTGGGCCGGCGGCACCTCGACCTTCGCCAGCAGGGTCTTCACGGTTTCCGTGTGCCCGTTGCCCGTCGCCGCGAACAGCGCGCCGATGGCGTCACCGGGGGCCACCCCGGCCTCCAGAAGCACCTTCGTCGCCTCGGCGTGCCCCAACCAGGCGGCCATTCCGATGGCGTTGAAGCCGTAGGAGTTGTCCCGCACATCGGGGCTGGCTCCGGCCTCAAGCAAGACCTTCATGACCTCCGTCTCGTTGGAGTTGGCCGCGAAGTAGAGGGCCGTGCAGTCGAACTCGGTCTTGGCGTCCACGGGCACCCCCTTGGCCAAGAGGGCACGGACCGTGGCTACATCGCCGGTTCGCGCCGCCTCCCAGAGTCGTTCCTCAGGGCTTTGGGAGCCCGCCGCGGTGGCGGCGCTCCAAACCAAGACAAGGCCGAGAACGAAGATCGAGCGTCGCATGTAGCCTCCCGTGGGGTCGTTGGTTCTGATGCCCCTTTTACGACGAAGAAATTCGTAGGTTTAGGAACAATGACCGTCGCCTCGCCAGAGTTGGCCCTCACCCTTCGGAGTGCCCGGCTTCGGGCTCGTAGAGCACCGTTCGGATGACCCCCGCCCGCCGACGCCTCCACCGTCCCCCACCGGCCACCTCCAAAACCGGTGACAGGGAATCCTCCGGCAGGGAGAACGGAGGCTGGGAAAGATAGACACCCGAGTTGCGCCGAATCCGCGTCCCGTCTCCAGCCTTCTGGTCCAGGTTCGGGACGATCGAAGCATTGAGATGGGGATAGTGCTCGGTCACGAAGACCCAGCGGAACGCCTCGAGCTTCTCGAGCACCGAAGCGATCTGCACGTTGGACAGATGCTGAAACACCTGGCGTACGAAGCAGACATCGCCCTCAGGCAAGGACTGAGAAATGATGTCCAGATGCTCGAAGCGGGTCCGTTCGTCGCCGAAGTCTCGCTGGTTCCTCGCCACCAGGGCGGGGACGACGTCGACGCCGACATAGTTGGAGCACAAGGGGAGTAGGCGCCGGCCGACTTGGAAATCGCCACAGCCGAGATCGACGAACGCGGTTCCTCGAAACCCCAGACGGTCCGCCAGATCGCTGATCGTAGCCACATAGGGTTCGACGATGGAGGCTTGGGAGGAGCCGCGGCCGGAGCAGAACTCACCCGCCTCCCCTCCCCAACGGTTGGTCGTGTAGATGCCGGTAAAGACCTCCTCCACGGAGTGGACGGCGTCCGGGGCTTCACCTCTGCCCTCGGACGTTGGAACCTCGGATGACCGGGACCGGTTGAAGAGCTGCTGAAGCAGTGACTTCACCGCAAGATCTCCAGATAGGGGCCGAAGCGGGGGTGCCTGGAACAGGACACTCGACGGCTACTCACAGTACTTGTCGCCCTTGTCGAAAATGATCCGCCAGACGCCGGGCTCCTCCAACCTCCAGATCGACGTATAGGTGGAGATGCGTTGTCCCCTGGAACCCCAGACCGGCCCCGTGCTGATGGCCAGCTCGCCCGAGTCCAAGACTTCCACCGTCTCCGGCGCCCAGGAGAAGGGGGCCACTTCCCCTTCGAAGTAGGTTTTCCAGCGGTCCGCCACCGCCTGCTTCCCGCGGGACACATAAGTGCGGGACAGGAAGACCGCCTCCTCCGCAAGGAACGAGACGAAGGCCCCGTGGTCCCGCTCCGCCATGGTCCGGGCGAAAGCCTTCTCCGCCTCCCGAACCTGCTCACCGAGGTCGACGGGCGGCGACTCCGCCACCGCGGCGTGGGGCAAACAGAGTAAAGCGATCCACATCCACAGACGCATGGTCGGCTCCTTGGGGGCATGGGAAGAGGCGCCATCGGTCCAACGCGGCGGCGCCGATCTTCTCACGTCCGACGCCGGCTCAGGGCAGCGGGAACGACTCGAGGGCTTTCTGGAGGGGTTCCCGGAGCGTCTTGAAGAGCGCCTCGATCTCGTCGCTGTTGAACAGCAGGGCGAAGGCGACGCCGCGGTCCCGGTTTAGGCCGACGAACGCCACGATCCCGGGGTCGCCACCGGAGTGCTTGGCCGCACGGTGCTCGTCGGTGACCCAGTAGACGCCGTAGGGCTTGCCGTCCGCCTCGGTGGGCACCTCCGCCAGCAGGGTCTCGACGGAGCCCTCCTTCAGGATCCGCCGACCTGCGAACCGCCCACCGTCGAGGAGCATCTGGAGGTAGTTGGCGAGGTCGAGGGCGCTGGAGCGGATCATGCCGTCGGGGTAGGTGGGGTAGCCGAAGAGGTCCAGCGTCTTCTGTTTTCGCCCCTGGTGTGGTGTCGCGATGGTGTCAGCCGGGAAGTCGGCGATCATGAAGCCGGTGTTCCCCATGCCCAGGGGCTCGAAGATCCGCTTCTCGACGACCCGGCGATACGGCGTGCCGCTCACATGCTCCACCACCAGTGCGCCGACGGTGGCGCCGATGTTGGAGTACTCCTGCCGGGTGCCGGGGGCCGCCTTCAGGAAGTTTCCCCGCGCGCTGTAGTGCTCTCCCCCCGGGGTCAGGTAGCTCTTCAGCCAGGCGCCGAAGTCGGGGTCGGGATCTCCGTCTGCGTAGGAACCCCCGTAGGTCTTCGGATGGTCCTGGATACCGCTGGTGTGGGTGACGATGTGGCGAACCTGGATGGGCGGTCCGTCGACCCGGGGGTTGCGGATCTCGAAGGGAAGGACGTCGTTGATGTTGTGGTCGAGGGTCACCCGCCCCCCTTCGATCTCCGTCATCAGCGCGGCGCCGATGAAGGTCTTGCTTATGGAGCCGATGCCGAAGGGCGTGTCGAGGGTCACGGGCCGATCCGTATCGGCATCCGCCACGCCGTAGGCTTTGGCCCAGAGGGGGCCTTCGGCGGACACCAGCACGAGGGACATCCCCGGCACCGCGCTCTCGGGCTGCGCGGCGGATATAGCCCCGTCGAGGGATTGGATGGCAGAAACTTGATCGTCGGTCAGGCCCTTGGAGATCGGAATCTCGAGACGGGGCGCTTCCGAGCCAAAGGCGACGCTCGCGCCGAGCGCGAGGAGGGTCGAGACGAAGGCCCGCTTGGCAGGCCGTGGGTTGGATTGGGTCATGCCCTTCCCGGACGGATCCGAAGCACCGGTTGTTACGCCCGAGGCTTAGAACCGCGAGATCACATCCGGAAGACGCCGAAGCGGTCCGTGCCCTTCACCGGGCCCGAGTGGACGGCGGAGAGGGCCATCCCGAGGGCGGAACGGGTATCCCGAGGGTCGAGGACCCCATCGTCCCAGAGCCTTCCGGAGGCGAAGAAGGCGAAGGACTCCGCGTCGATCTGGGCCTCCACGGCCCGGCGGAGCTGCGCGTCCTGCGCCTCGTCGAAGGGGACGCCGGCCCGGGCGGCGGCCTGCCTGCGGACGATCGACAGGACCCCCGCCAGCTGCTCCGGTCCCATGACGGCGATGCGGTGGTTGGGCCAGGAGAAGATAAATCGGGGGTCGTAGGCGCGGCCGGACATGGCGTAGTTGCCGGCGCCGTAGGACGCCCCCACCATGACGGTGAGGTGGGGCACCGCGCTGTTGGCGACGGCGTTGATCATCTTCGCGCCGTCCTTGATGATCCCCCCCTCTTCGTACCGCTTGCCCACCATGAAGCCGGTGATGTTCTGCAGGAAGAGGAGCGGCACGTCCTGCTTGTTGCACAGCTGGACGAACTGCGCCCCCTTCTCCGCCGACTCGGAGAACAGCACGCCGTTGTTGGCGACGACGCCGACCGGATAGCCGTGGAGATGGGCGAACCCGGTTACCAGGGTCGTGCCGTAGGTGGCCTTGAACTCGTGGAATCGGGAGCCGTCCACAAGGCGGGCGATGATCTCTTTGACGTCAAAAGGCACGCGGATGTCGGCGCTTACCAGACCCAGGAGCTCGTCCGGGTCGTAGCGCGGAGCCTCCACCCCTGCCCTGGGAGACGGACCCAGCTTGCGCCAGTTCAGATGGGCGACGATCTCCCGGCCGCTCCGCAGCGCGTCGTGCTCGTCTTCGGCGAGGTAGTCCGACGCTCCGCTGACCCGGCTGTGCATCTCCGCCCCACCCAGCTCCTCTTCGGTGGACTCCTCGTGGATCGCCATCTTCACCAAGGGCGGACCGCCGAGGAAGACCTTGGCCTTCTCCTTCACCATGACCACGTAATCGGACATGCCCGGGATGTAGGCGCCGCCGGCGGTGGACGAGCCGAAAACCAGACACACGGTGGGAACCCGCTCGGCGGAGCGGCGGGTCAGCTCGCGGAATAGTCGGCCGCCGGGGACGAAGAGATCCGCCTGGTGCGGCAGGTCGGCGCCGCCGGACTCGGTGAGGTTGATCAGCGGCAGGCGGTTCTGGGCGCAGATCTCCATCGCCCGGGCGATCTTCTGCTGGCCGTAGGGATTGATGGAGCCCCCTTTGATCGTGGGCTCGTTGGCGACCACCATGCACTCCACACCGGACACCACGCCGACCCCGCAGATGGCGCTGCCGCCGACGGGGAAGTCGGTCCCCCAAGCCGCCAAGGCCCCCAGCTCGAGGAACGGTGCGTCCCGGTCCAGCAGCAGCTCCACCCGCTCCCGGGCCATGAGCTTGCCCCGGCGCCGGTGGCGCTCCACGTATTTCGGACCACCGCCGGCGTTGACCGTCGCCAGAATCTCCCCCAGCTCCGCCAGCTTGCCGAGGAACCAGGTCCGGTTCTCGGCGTAGGTTTCGGAGCCGAGGTCGACCCGCGTCGGCAGGACCGCCCCCGTCAACGCCTGCCCCCTCGGACCGCGGGCTGGGGATCGATGGTGGCGAGCTCCGAAGGGTCGAGTTCCATGACCGCCATCCTAGTCGGAGCCCCGACCCCCAGCAAGCGCGGACGCATCCCCGAGCCGCCGACGCACCTCCTCGAACCAGGTAAGGCGAGCCTCCGCCAGGTCCAGCGCCCCGCGGGCGATCCAGCGGTCGAGGTCCGTCGGGAAGGCGTCGAGGCGCCACTCCTCCCGCAGCGCCTCCACCTGGGCCCGCAGACCCTCTGCCACCGCATCCCCCCAACGCCGCCGGTCGTCCTCCGGCAAGGCCCCCACGAAGTGGAGCCGGGTACGAACGGGATCCACCGGCAGGCTGATCGTCTCGACGAGATCGTCTGCCCGCAGCCATCCCCGCAGCGCCGCGACCCCCGCCTCCGTTAGCCGGTAGAGGATCGACGTGCGGGAGCCCCGGGGGCGCTGCTCACCGGAGAGGAGCTCAGCGGCGTGGAGGCGGCGGACCAGGGGGTAGATAGCGCCGGCGCTGCCGCTCCAGCGACGGGTGGGGGACGCCGCAAACTCGGCGCGGACGGCGTAGGCGGTGCACGGCTGACGCCCGTGGACGACCCCGAGGACGCAGGCTTCGAGGTCCGTCAGGGGGCGGTCGGTACCGCCGGAGCGGCTGGGGTCCTGGGGGCTCACGTCGTCGGTTCGTCCTCGGGCCCATGGTACCCGAGCGCTGCGGGAGGCTCGAAGGCATTCTCGGGGTGGGGCCCTAGGAAGATTTTCGGAAGCTCGAACCCCTGGACCTGGGTTCCAGCATCCACGGTCCAACTGGTCAACAGACGCACACCGTCGACCTGGTCATAGGCCCGAAACTCGCTGGAAACCACGTCGGGGCCGCCGACCCGAAAACGGTCCAGCCCCGCGGCGAGGTAGGTCTCGGCGTCAACGAAGACCCGTACCCGAAGCCCGTCGTCGCCGTCGAGGCGCAGGATCCAGCACGGACGTCCGGAGCGTTCCCCCCGGCCCTCCACCTCCAGGTGCCGGAACCGTTCCCGGTAGGTCAGGGGCCCCCGAAAGTCGGCCAGCGCCAGAAAGTCCTGGGCCTCAGCCCCCGCGAGCCGGCGGGGGTCTTCGCCCTCGTTCGCGAGCCAGACCACCTGACCGTCGTGGCCCATCGAGACGCGGGTCAACCCGGGGAATTCCGTGTGCATTACCAGATGGTCCGGCGACCGCCAGCGGAGGTCCACCGTGCCCTCCAGCCCGAGGCTGGGGATGGTGACGGTGCCGACCTGATGCACCGAGTCCAGGGACGACAGCGCCCTACGGCCGCCGAGGGCATCGATCATTCGATCCACTAGCTGGGCCGCCGAGGGTGGCTTGGGGGAAGCGTCCGACGCGGCTTCGGGGGCGACACGGCGATAAACCAGACGCTGGTGGATCGGACCCCGGCCCGGCACATCGATCCGCCGGTCTACGGTGAGGCGATCGCCGTCCTGGGCCAGCCGATCCGCCACTGTCATCGCCCCCGCCTCCCCTTCCACCCGCACCGAGAGCACCATCGAACCGCCCTCCACCCGTGCGCTTCCCGTCGCCGGCTTACCCCCAGCGACGACGTCGCCTGGGGTTCCGTCCAAGGGCAGCTCAAATTCGCTTTCACGGGTCCCGAAGCTAGGGGACGTCACGGTTCGCCGGATCGTAATCCGCTCCCCATCCGCAGCGATCCGATCCTCCTGACGATCTGGAACCGGCAGGGCGCCGAAGTCGCTGGCCCCGACGTCGAGGATCCAGTGTCCGGACAGGGTCGACCCTGCATCCGCGGGAATCGATCCCGGCGCAAAGCAAAGGAAAAGTAACCCCACGGCGGCGACCGCTCCCCGGCGCTTCGCCACCTTGTGTTGGGTTCGCTGGGTCTGGGTTTTCGAAAGCTGGATTGCGCTCCTGTGCATGGCGGTCTCCTGGGTAGTGGTCCCGTGGGGTGCCGGTTCGGTGGACTCATGCCTCTTCTTCCAATAGTACGATTCGTACTATTGGAAGTTTCCCACCTATGAAATCGGATCTCGGCCAGCCGACGTTTGGACCCTCGCCGCCCGCGGAAACAGCTAAAGTAGGGTTCCGCTGCTTTGCCCCAACCGAGGAGACGTCCATGCCCCCAATCGCCGTCGTCCGTCGTTCTCTGCCGGTCTTGCTCGTCGCTACGCTCCTGGGCCCGCCCCTGCTCGGGTCGACGACCGGTCCCCTCCTCACCCTCGATCCCGGCACCGACGTTCGAGCCCGAACGGAAGCGGTCCGCGCCGTGGCGGTCGAGGTCGACCTCGACGGCTGGGCATCCAGCCGAGCACGCTCCGTCCACCTTCCCCTCTTCGACGGCCAGGAACTCGACGTGGACTTCGAGTCCGTCGCGGAGAATCGGTCCGGCAGCCGCTCCTGGGTCGGCCGGATCCGCGGCGACGACCACGGGCTGGTGGTGCTGGTGACGCGGGGAGACGTCGCCGTCGCCTCGATCCGAACCGGCGGCGATCTCTTCATGCTCTACCCCGCAGGCCGCGGCGAGAACGGCCGAACCCGCCACGGGCTCTACGAAATCGACGAAGCTTCGCCACGCTTCCACGAGGCACCCCCCACCCCGATTCACACCCATGACCTCGCCCCCCTGAGCCCGCGGCGGACCGCCACGCCCAGAGCGGGCAAGGCGAACGGGGACACGAACCGAGACGACGGTTCGGTCCACGACCTCATGGTGGTGTACACCCAGCACGCCATCGACGAGGTGGGGGGCCTGGTGCCCCTCGAAACCCTCATCGACCTCGGCGTCACCGAGACCAACCTGAGCTACGAAGCCAGCGGCGTCGACCATCGGGTGGCTCTGGTCCACACGTCCTTCATCGAATACGACGAATTCAAGCCCACCGGCATCGACGCCCGGGACCATCTCCAGGATCCGGACGACGGGGTGATGGACGAGGTCCACCCCCTGCGGGACCGCTACGGCGCCGACCTGGTGATGCTGCTCCTCGGTCGCTCCGGCTGCGGACGGGCCTTCATCATGGCGGAGGTGGACCCCGCCTTCGAAGCCTTCGCCTTCTGCCGGGTGAGCCAGATCTGTGTCTCCCCCGGGTATACCTTCCAGCACGAGCTCGGTCACCTCGCGGGGGGCCGCCATCAGTGGAGCGGCGATCCCGCCAACAACGCCCCCTTCACCTTCAACCACGGCTACCTGGACGCGGTGAATGAGTTCCGCACCATCATGGCCGGCAACGACATCTTGAACTGCCCGGATTGCACCCGCCGACTTCGCTGGTCGAACCCCGACATCGCCGACCCCGTCACCGGCGCCCCCATGGGCATTCCGGAGGGCGAGCCCATGGCCTGCGACAACCGCAAGACCCTAAACGCCACGGCCCTCACCATCGCCAACTTTCGCCAAAGCGTATCCCCCATCTTCAGCGACGACTTCGAGTCCGGAGGCCTCGACGCCTGGTCCCAGGTCGACCCACCGCCGAGCCCCTGATCCCAAGCTCAATCCTGGGCAACGGTAGCGGGAGGCTTGCGGATTCGAGCACGGCCGAAACTGTTCGAGCTGGAAGCGCGGTCGGTCCAGAAAGACCCCTTGAACCTGAAAGGGGCCAAGCTGAGCGAAACCGAAACCCGCGAGTTTTGCAGGCCGCGCGCAGAACCACGGGCCGACCGCCCCGCGTCCAACGGGCCGACACAGCCCCAACCCGGTGCAAGGAGGCTACCCCCCGGTCGGTAGGCGCTCCCGCAGACGGTCCAGTGCCTTCAGGACCGCCTGCCGGTTCTTGGCGGACGTCATCCACCGGGGCAGACGACTGGCGAGGCTGCGGTTCGACCACCCCGTGTCCGGATCGCGGCGACCCGTTCGGTGCTTGGCCGAGACGAACCCCGCCAGCCACTCCAGGTGGTCGCCGTTGATCGCCCACAGGACGTGTCCGCAGCAGGGCTGGCGAAGCCAGAGGGGCTCACGGAAGTAAAAGTCGACGGCCTTCGAAGCGGGTGCGTCGATCCCCACCCAATAGCCCTGGTGGAGGATCGACACGTTGTCTGCGGACTCGGCGGTGTGGCCACAGTGACCGCAGACTAGGCGGGGACGAGCCGTCGGCGTCGGCGGTCGGACCACGGCGTAGGATCCACACCGCGGGCACTCCACGAGGAAGTGGTCCGCGAAGTCTTGGAGGTCCGCCGAGGGGGTTGAACCGTAGCCCGTCTCCATTCCCCCGTGGTCCTCCAGAATCGGCGTCACCCGCGACTCCAGCAACGCCACCAGCTCCGGATCCATGTACCCATAGTCGTCGGGAACGTCGAGCACGTGGATCTCGGCAGCCCGCCCGTCTTCAGGAAACGTCTCGACGATCCGCCGCTTGTGCTCCCGCTCCATCACCAGCACGAGGTCGGCCCAACGCAGCAATTGGGGCCCGAGGCTTCGCCGGGCGCGGCGGCTGGTGCCGCAGGACCGAGCCCGCACCCCGGGCCGATTGCTGAAAACGACCTCCGCGGTGGGGCTGCGCCACTGGTTGCGGCTGCATACGAAGAGGACGTTCAGCATCGTGGTGCCCCCGCGAGTCCACCTTGGGCCGGGGTCGCCGGAGCTGATCCTTTCCGAAGATCCGTCGCGCGACGTTACGTGGAGGGTCTTTCATCATGTCACGCCCAAGGGGCCAGAGCTGGCCCAGCCTTTCCCTGTCCGGAACCTCGTTCATCCTACGCCTCGGGCTGCTCCTAGGCCTGGGGTGGATCGCCCAGTTCTTTTCCAACGAAGTGGCCCTCGGGGCCCCCCGCGCGCCGGGCCAGGCCCTTCTCCCTTACATCGTTCTCGGCGTCGTGGGCACCCTCCTTTTCGGCCCGGAGCTGACGTCGTTCCTCAGCCGAGTGGGGCGGTGGCTCGTCCGTGGTCTGGTGGCCGGTCTCGATCTGCTGGAAGGACAAGCAGTCCGCTGGTCCCTGTCGGATCAGGGACCTATCCGTCGATTCGTCGCCTTTCTCTTACACCTGGCCGTCGGCGCTCTGAAATGGGTGATGGTCTTCCTCGCCCGCCTGGTGACCCAGCCGGTCCGGTCCTACTTCTACCCGACCCTCGGCGACCTACTGCTCGTCTGCATCCTTCACTGGTTCATCTTCGGAACCGCCATATGGATGGTGGAGGCAGACGCCTCGAAAAGGAAGGCCTTCGACTCCATCGCCGTCTTCGGTCAGGAGTTCCTGACCGCCCTCTGGCATTTCGCCGTCTACCTGGTGAGCGCCGGTATGGACGGCGGCATCCCCGAAACCGTACCCGGCCGCTTCCTGGCCTTGACGGCCCTGGTCCTGTTCATTGTGATCCTGGCGGCTTATAGCTCGGCAATCCACGAAACCCGAGAACGGCTGAATCTGCGTCGACTCCGCAGCAAGCCTAGGTACCTGCCCATGTTCGGGCATTTCCTCGTCACCGGCGATATCCCCGCCATCCGCATGCTGCTCCACCAATTCGAGAGCTACGGGGTCTGCCAGGACGTAGTGGTGGCGACCCGCACCGCTTCGACCTCGGCGGTGGTGGGGCTCGGCCGCTTGGAGCCGGTCGTCTGGGCCATCGAAGGGGACCTGTGGGAAGGGGACGTGCGGCACCGGGCCTATGTGCGGCACGCCTCGGCCCTGGTGGTGGCCGGAGCCTCCCTGGGACCCAACGACACCGTCCGCACCGTCCTGGCGGTGGAGGGGGAAAACTCCCTCGTGCAGAGCGCGGTGGACGCCCGCCGGCAGGACCTCCGAATCCTGCGTCAGGCCCTCCGCTCGAAGGACGGGCGCAAAGGGACCGGACCGAGGGAGCACGAAGATCTGCTGCTCAGCTGGCGCAGTCGCCGCTCCAAGATGCAGGAGGATCTGATCCGGATTCCCCAACTCCAACAGTTCCTTCTCGACCTGATCCGCTACCGCCCCCACCCTGGAGAAGCGGCTTTCGGCCTGATGGCCCACGGCCATCGATACCTTCTCTTCCGCTTCCTGTTCGGCTGGTACTTCCGACGCCGGGTCGACAGAAACGAGGGGGAACGCCGCTTCCTCGTCGCGTACGCCCGATGTTTCGACGTGGTCCCCCTCCTCAGGATCGAAGCTGCCGTGCCTTGGGAACACCGCCTGCTATGCATGTCGACCCTGGAGGGGGCCACCGGGCTCCACCGACTCGCACGCAGGGCGCTGACCTGGCTGCGGCGACGTCACGGCGCCGCAGGCCCCAAACCCCCGCCGACGATTTTCCCTCGCCGATCTCGAACCGCGGAGGTACTGTCTGAACACTTGTCCAGTGCCCTAGGCGAAGGCCAGACCGGTCATCTCCGGAGTGCCGGCGAAGGTGCGCTGGTTTGGGCCACCTCCGCCGGCCTTCCCCAGGATCCGCCGTCCGACTTCGACGGCGAAACCCCGGGGGCCGAGGATCGGCAACGGGGCATTCCGGACCAGCCAGCCCGCGAAGCCGGCTCACCGCTGGCGACGGCGGACGGTGAGCTTCTGCACCACCTGTGCCAGCAGAAAGTCTGGAAGGTCGACGGTGCCCGAGTGCTGGTGACGTTCCACCATCCCGACTCGGCTGACGCCCTCGACGCCCTTTGCACCCGGTACCGCCAGGTCCGCCCCACCGATCCGTTCGGGCCGCCGCTGGAATCCAACGCGGCCAAAGGGGCCGCCCCGGAGCCGAAGCCTAGGCCTCGGATCGAAGCCTACTCGGACCTGGAAATGCGGACCCTTTGGCTATCCCTGTGCGCCCTCCTCGGTCGCCCAACCCTGGAGCTCCTGCGGGGACTCTGGCCCGTACCGGGGGACGCTCCGGGGAACACTCTGGGGAACGAAGAGCCGCCCCCCGGCCTTTACCTCGGCTGGAGCAGCCTGCGGCTGCCGGACGTCTCGGAACCCGGAGGGGTGGGCTTCGAGTCCCTGACGGAGGGGCTTCTGGGGACCTATGGGGTAGCGCTCTTGGCGGTGCGCCCGGCGACCCCAGACCCCGGCGGCGGCGGGAGACGCTGGTACCCCCTCGCCCGCGGCCGTCGCCTCTACACCGGAGACCAGATCCTCTTCCTCGCCGTCGAAGCGTCGTCGCCGAAAACCCCGGAGCACCCGCCGTGAACCACCCGCGCACCACCCCCGTCTACACCGCCCTCGCCCTACTGGTTTTCGGGATGATCTGGTGCGGCGTCTACATCTATTGCCTTCCCATCTCAGCCAGCCAAACGGAGACCTGGTCGGACATTTTGCTCCCCCCGTCCTACTGGAACGAAATGGCGACGGAGGTCTGCACCCTCATCCTGGTCGACGGGGGTACGGTGGCCCCGGAGACCGCCAGCGAAATCCTCCACCTCTACAATCGCCGGAGGCGCGGCCTGGTGGACGTCGCCCGCGTCGCGTCCGATAGGGTCGATCTCCTGGTGGAGCGGGAAGGCTCCCGCTATACCTCCACCGAAGATCTTGCAGGCAAGCTGAGATCGACGGATCCCACGGAGTCGGGGACCTTCCTCAAGGCCGGTCTCGCCTGGGCCGCGAAGCGGATCCACAGCGCCCAGCAATGTCACCGCTGGGACGTCGTGCTCGCCAGCCCCGAGCTGGCCAGCGGGGATCCAACCCCCAATCTATTCGGACGCTTCTGCCCCACCCGAACCCGTTTCATCATGTTGGATGGACACCGCGCCGACTCCGATCTCAACCGCATGCTCGGATCCGGCAACGTGCTGCGGCGCACAGCGCGGGAACTGGATCTCCTTTACGACAGAATTGACCAGCACCTCGTGTTCGTGGACATCTCCAAGAGCGTCGGGCCGGCCAGCCCGCGGGAACGTTTTCGGGACACCTTTGATCAGACCGTATTGCCGAGCTTCCAGGCGTCGGTACCGAACGTCCCCAGCCTCCATCGGATGACCCTCTACGCTTTCGGCGACTCGGTCCAATTTGTGGACAAACTCGACCTCGACGAAGAGGTCGCCAGCACCCACTTCCCACCCCGGATCTTCAAAGGCATGGGGGACACCAAGACCTACCTCGCCGGGGTCTTCGACGCGGTGGAGGCCGCCGAGCCCCGCTGGCTCTCGGTGTGGCTCTACACCGATGGGAAGGACGATCCCCCCTTCGGACATTCCACCTTGCAAAGCTGGCTGGAGCGGCGCCGGAACCCCGAGTCCGGGGGGACTTCGGAGCTCAGGGGCGAAGCCAGACAATGTGAGGACAACAGCGTTCGGAGGGGCTGGCTCTATCTCCAGACACCCGCCGGCGACCTCACGGGAGGGGTCGACGGCGCGGAGGGCCCGGCCCTGATCGAAGAGGCGGCGAGGTGCCTGGGCCTGGAGCCGGTGCGGGTCCCCAGGCTGTCCACCGCCTCCATGAACCGATGCCGGCCCACCGGGGTTCCCCCCGTCCGCCGATGAACGGATTCACTGGTCAAGTTGCGGGGCCCCACTGGCCCTACGCTCCCCGCGGAGATTTCATCGACCTGAAACAGATCTAAAGCGGTCCTGTTTACGAAACGGCTCCTGAATACCCAACTCACTCGGCCGACGGCCGACTTTCGGGTGTTCGACGGACTCACCTCCGATCCGCCGGGCACCCTGTAGACAAGGAGTCACCCGTGCCACTCTTCCGCACCTTCCTGCTTGCGATCTTCGCCGTTTCCCTCCTGGCGACGGTCCCCACCACCCATGCTCAGGCGGCGTCAATGCCGACGGACACGGCGTCGAGCGACGCCGATGTCGCCGCCGATGACAGCGATCCGTCGAGCTCGGCTTCCGGAGGGGCGACGTCGAACCGTCGCACCGCAACCGAGCCAGAAGCCGGCGCCGAGAGCCGCGGCGTCGAATACGAGATCGTCGTCACCGCGGGCCGGCGGGAACAGAGCCAAAGCGAGCTGGTCCGCACCACCACCGTCATCGACAGCGACGACCTACGAACCGACCTCGCCAAAAGCTCGAACATCGGCGACGTGCTCGGGCGGCTGATTCCGGGCTACGGAGCCCCCACCTTCATCGATCTCATCCGCAACCAGACCCTGCGGGGACGCGAGCCCCAATACCTCTTCGACGGCGTACCCCTGGTGTACAACGGCGGCGCCGGCTTCTCCGAAAGCCCCTTGGTGAAATTCGAGACCGACGTGGTGGATCGGGTGGAAGTGCTCTACGGACCGAGCTCCACCTACGGCGCCGGCGCCACCGGCGGCGTCATCCAGATGCTGACCCGGGGGGCCTCCGACGACGCCTTCCGCCTCGGGCTGCGCCAGCAGGCCACCACCTACACCGGCGCCAGCTCGCCCCTCGATGAGAACGCCCTCAGCTACAAGACGTCGGTCCGGGCCAGCGGCCAGCTCGACGACTTCGACTACCTCCTGACCGGCAGCTACGACTCCCAGAACGGCGTCTTCGACGGCGAAGGGGACATCGCCAACCCCGTCTACTACGGCTTCTCCGACGACACCAGCTACTTCGGCAAGCTCGGCTACGGCCTCACCCCCAGCCAGCGGATCGAGGGCTTCTACAGCTTCGTCGAGCGGGACCTCGACGGCCGGGTCTTCGATACCGTGCTGCGGGACGACGGCTTCGCCACCGGCGTCGAGAGCCCGAACCAAACCTCCTTCAACTACGGCTCGGACAACACGCCGATCGACGAGAAGTCCTTGCTCAGCCTGCGCTACTCCCACGCCGACCTCGGCGGCGGCCAGCTGGAGCTGCAGTACTACGAGCGCGACGACGAGATCATCGGGGCCTGGGTCGACCTCCGCGCCATTCCCCTGCCGCCGGTCTTCCCGAACAACTACCAGAAGACCCAGCTCGACAGCAGCGAGGGCTTCCGCTCCCAGTACTCGATCGCGCCCAACGAGCGGCTGAACCTGCTGGTGGGCTTCGACTACGAAGACCAGACCCGCAGCAGCCGCGCCCTGGTGTTCCCCGTCGGCCCCGACTTCGACCAGACCCGCGACCTCACGGCGCCGAACCGCAACGACCTCTTCCTCTACCCCTTCGACCTCGAGACCCAGGGCTACTTCGCCCAGTTCGATTTGCAGGCCACTGAAAACCTGCTGCTCAGCGGCGGCGTGCGCTACGAGGACGTGGAATTCGACATCGGCAGCGGTGTCCGGGTCTTCGATTTCCTCCAGGCCTTCCGCCCCGGCGGTTCGGGCTCCAACTCGGGGACCGCCTTCAACATCGGCGCCACGTACCAGCTGAACGGTGCCGACGTCCTCTACGGCAACTTCGCCCAGGGCTTCGAGCTGCCGAGCCTGTTCCAGGTCTCGAACCTCGTTCCCCCGAGCCAGCCCCTCGAGAGCGCCGAAGCCATCGAGCCGCAGATCGTCGACAACTTCGAGATCGGCATCCGCGGCTACCGCGGTGACTTCAGCTACTCCTTCGCCGCCTTCCTCACTGAGTCGGAGTTCGGTGAGAACTTCATTTACGACCCGAACACCAACTTCGGCGAGTACAACCGCTCCCCGGAAGAGGTCTACGGCTTCGAAACCGTCCTCGGCTGGCAGGCGACGACCCAGCTGTCGCTCTTCGGCACCGCAGCCTGGTACGAAGGGGACTTCGATCCGGACGGCGACGGGCCGTCGGACTTCGTGCCTCAGACCAGCCTCGACATCCAGCCGTGGAAGGCGACGCTGGAGGCCACCTACATCCTGAACGACCGGGTGACCCTCAACGGCCTGCTGATCGCCGTGGGGGACCGGGACCGGGCCTTTGACGAGGGCATCGACCTCTTCGAGATCGAGGGCTACGTGGTGGCCGACCTCGGCGTCGACTGGGAGCTGCCCCGGGGCCGCCTGGTGACCCAGGTCAGCAACCTCTTCGACAAGGCCTACCTCGCCCCCAGCAGCCAGACCTACCGCGGCAACCCGTTCTTCGTCGCACGGGTGGCGGGGGCACCCGGCCGCAGCCTGTCGATGGCGTACTCGATCGACTTCTGATTCGGGACCGGGGCGGAGGGCCTGAGGCCCTTCGCCCCGGCGGCCCGGTCAGGTCACGGGGGGACGCCTCCGGGCGTCACCCCGCCGCAGCCCCCCGGCGACCCCGGGCCCGGCGCAGCCAGAGGACGAATCCGGTGATCACAAGGGCGCAGATCACCAGGCCCGTCAGGGCGATCAGGATCCGACCCGGCCAGCCCAGGATCTTGCCGGAGTGGAGGGGAAACTGCAGGGCGACGAACACGTCGCCGGCGCTGCCGACGGCCCGGTGGCTGTCCCCCACCACCTCGCCGCTGCCCATGTCGACGTAGACGGAGCGCTGGCCGTAGTCCGCCAGGTCCCGCGGGTCGAAAAGGCGAACCCAATACAGGCCACTCGCCGGCAGCACCGAGAGGCTGTCCACCTCCGCACCTCCGGCGGCGAAGCTCGCCACCGCGAGGGCCCGGTCCACCGGCACCTCCGGCCCGTAGACCGGCTCCTCGAGCTGCGGCGCCGTCTGGTGGGTGCGCTTGGTGAGGGGTGATACCGCCTCCACCGCCGCCACGAAGACGGGGTAGAGATTGAAGTAGAGGCCGGAAACCGCCAGCACCAGGGTGACCGGGGCCAGCCACAGGCCAGAGGCGCGGTGCCAGCCGTAGGCCAGGGCAGCGCCCTTCGCCGAACGCTTGACCATGAAGCTGCGCCACCAGCCCCGCAGCCTCGGGAACGAGAGCCACACCGACGGGATATGGTCGAAAATCCACAGGAGGGCGACGATCGCCAGCAACACGGCGCCGAAGGTGTCGAGGTGCAGGTTCATGTGCAGCTCGTAGATCCACCGGGCGATGTGCAGACGGTCGAGCTTGAAGGCGCCGGCCACCCGCGACGCCAGCACTTCGCCGGTGTACGGATCGACGAAGGTGTGCAGGCCCGGCGTCACGGGCTGCTCGGCGTCGGCGCGGGCCCTCAGAAAGGCCACCACCGGCTCGTGGGCCGCGTTGGGCAGGTCGACGTAGGAGGCGTAGCTACCGGCGTGGCTGGCCTCGGCGATCCGCACCAAATCCTCGAAGGGCAGCCGCTCACCCACCGCCGGTCGGTGGAAGAGGGACGGGTTGAGGAAGTGGTCGATCTCTTCGTAGAAGACGAGCACGGTGCCGGTGGACGCCAGTAGGAAGAGCCAAACCCCGGCGAGGAGGCCGAACCAGCGGTGCCAGACGAGCATGGCGTTGCGAACCCGGGTCCAGCGCTGGCGGGCGGCCTTTCGCCGGGCCCGCCGCGGGTCGGCGGCCGCCGCGCCGGGGGGGTTCCCGGCGACGATCGGCCGCCCCCCGGGCAGGGTCGGCGCCGGGGGTCCGTCGGCGGTCCGCTGCGCCGTGCCGGCCTCGGGGGACTGTGGGGTCGCCGTTCTGGACGCCGGGGGGCCGGCCAGCCGGTCGGTGGGGGTCGATTTCATGGGTGGCATGGTGTTTCCCTTCGCCGCGGGGCGCGCGGCGGATTTCCAGGCCGCGGACCACCTCCAGCGCCCCTGATCCTATCCGGAGCCCGTCCGCGCGACGTTCGCCAGAGGATTCCTCATCCTGCTTCGCCGACGGGACGGGTGCTGCGTCGACGCGCCGGCCCCGAAGAGGCGCGGCGCCTCCGCTGTGGCCGGTCGGGGCCGCCAAGCCGTCGGTGAAGGATCCCTTGAACCTGCCCTGAATGGAGCTAGACCATGAGCCGAAGCCAGATCCTCTTTCAGATCGCCGTGGGCGCCCTCACCTCCTGCGCGGGGGCATTCCTCGGTTTCTCCCTCGACCGGATCTTCCCCCTTCCCCCGGCCGCCTCGGCGACCTCCGACGCGTTCCTCGAAGAGGTCCGCAAGATCTCCGAGGGCTGGGGCCACTACGTCCAAGGAGTCGTTTGCAAAGACGTGGACTGCCCAACTTGCAAGGCCCTCGGCTGCCCGCAGTGCGCCGATGTGGAATGCGAGACCGAGAAGACCAACAAGCCTCCTTGGTACCCGATCCCCGCCAGCTCCGAGGGCGTCACCTCCGACGGAATAGAGTTCGCCGTCGACAACCATGGTTTCGAGATGCGACAGGGCGGCCGGTCGGTCCATGGACTGGTGCAGTTCCTCACCAAGGAGTTCTTCTGGGAGTTTGCAAAAGCCAACCAGATCGTGAGCCGGTCGGGAGACTCCGCCCTAATCGAGGACTTTCTGCGCGCCGCCCCCATCCAGAGCGTCCTCGGCAAGGCCCGCGCCATCGTCGCTATCGGAACCGCGTCGTGTCAGGGGGATCCAAAAAAGAACTTCGACCTGGCCATGGCTCGTGCCGAGCGCCTGGGCCTCGGGATCAAACGAACGACCCATATCGACCCGAACGACCTCAGCTTCGATGACCTCTACTACCTGAACCTCGGTCGGCGGCACGACCCCAACTGCCAGGAAGGGGAAGGTCATCTCGATCAGCGGGTCGTCGCCATCTGCTACCTGGCCTACGACGGAGACGTTCTGCCCATCGACGAAGGGGCGCTTCGCCGGGAGCTACAGCGTCTCGGGGATCGGCGGATCCACATCGATCACTACACCGCTTTCGAGCTGGACCCGGCGAACTACCACACGTCTACGGTGCGACCCTCCACCGCCCTCGCCAGCGCTCCCTCGACCACACCAGTCGCCGCGCGGCCCTGATAATTCGGCCGTTCAGAGGGCACTGAGCCCGAAACTCTCCGCCCACTCGGTGAAGACCTCGGGGTCGGTGCCGGGCTGGAAGCCACCCCGGCCGTGGCCGGCGTGGAAGCTGGCGAGCATGGAGGCGAGGTCGAGGGCTTTGGGGTTGTCCGGCGGGTAGACGGCGACGACGGCGAGGTAGACCCCGACTCCGCGACCGAGGCTGGCGCTGCCCACCACCATGTAGGCGGCGTCGGAGACCCCTTCGTGGCGCCAGGTGCCGGCGGTGCGGGCGAGGCGGAGGGTGGGTAGGGTGGGGTCGTTGCGGCAGCGGCCCACCCACCGCCAGCCGGTAAAGGACCCCGGCAGGGAGGTGTAGCCGTCCCGGGGAAGGAGCCGTTCGAGGGCCGCGTCGGCGGCGTCCACGGCATCCCCCAGCGCCTCCCCCGCCGCGCCCACGGCGTCGGCCACCGAGACCGGAGGCGGCTCGATCGTCGGTTTTTGGGCCGATGGATCCCCGGGTTCGCCGGTACGTTGGGGCTCCGGATTCGACCCTTGGGCCGTCTCCGCCTGAGGCGGAGCGCTGGCGGACAGATCCGCCACCGGGGAGTCCGGGGCGGCTGGGGGGTCGGCGGCGGGGTCGGCCGGGGGAGTCACGGCCGGTGGCAAGGGATCCTCTCCGGCGACTTCCTGGGGAGGTGTCGGGGGGGGAGGGGGTGGCAGGGGCGGCTTCACCAGGGCGCGGTCCACCCGATAGAGGAATCGGCGCAGGCCCTCGGGGCCGTCCTTGCCCCCCATATCCTCGAAGTAGGCCCAGGCCACCACGTCGCCGCCGTCCTCGATCCGCAGGAGCCGATGACCGGCCCCGGGACCCGCAAGGGCACGCCAGCTCGGGTCCGGCAGGTTCACCGCCAGGCTACCGCCGACGAGCCACTGCCTGGGGTCGGCGGGGTCGCCGCCGCAGGCCCCCTCCAGCCAGTCCTCTTCCGTACCGTCGGTGCCGTCGGCCCCGTCGACCCCGTTGTCCGCTTTCCGGGTGTCGGGACGCAGCTCGGGGAACGCTCCCCGCGGGTCCAGCTGGGGATAAGGGGGCCGTCTCGGCCCCTCGTCGAGCTCGCACCCCGCCAGGGCGAGGGCCAGCAGGCAACCGAGCAAGGGCAGTCGCCCCGTTCGTACCCATTCCCGAGTCATGCCTCGTCTCCTTGCGTCCCGTCGGTATCCAGGTCGATGATGATCTCGGCCTCCGATGCGGACCCGTCCCCAGAATCCAGGTCTTCAGCGTCTACACCCTCAGCACCCAAAGCCTCACCATCTGGGCCCTCGGCGTCTCCCTCCGCGGGGTCGAGCTCCGCCTCGAGGCGGGAGTCGAGCCAGGCCCGCGCCGACGCCAAGGCGGCGAGGATGTGCTCCTGGGGAATGCCAGCGGGCTCCGGTGCATCGTCCTCGGTATCCGCCCCCTCGGCTTCGGATCCTCCGGCTTCCGACTCGGGATCGTCCGTTTCGTCGGTATCGGGTCCGCCGGTGCTCTGACCATCGCTGTCCTGCCCGTCCTCATCCTCGCCCTCGACCTCATCCCCGACCATGGGCTCCCCGTCTTCGGCCCCTCCGTCCGGCGGCGCCACCGTCGATTCCAGGCCGATCCGTTCGGGGTGGGCCAGCTCTTGGCGATCCCCCCAAAGATCGTGGAGGCGGAGGAGCCGCCGCAGGTCCTCGACCCGGGTCAGCAGCAGCCTCGCGAGCCCCAGCAGGTGGTCGACGCCGTCGCGGGAAATGAACTCGACGGCGCCGCTACCGCCGGTGTGGAGGTCGAAGAGGTAGATCCCGTCGCCGACCCGCAGCGGATCCTCGAAGCGGGACGGGGGACCTGCCCCGTCGATCTCGCCGTCCGCCAGCACCACCCCAACCTCCACGGCGTCCCGAACCCCGCGGTAGATCGTCGGCAGCAGCAGCCGCAGGGCCGCTGCCAGGAGTCGGGCACCCCCGAAGGTCAGCTCCGGTGCGGAGTGGGCATCGCCGGGAACGCCGGTGGTCGTCGAGAAGAGGGCACTCTTCGGGTACAGGGCCAGGACCCGGGTATCGAGCCGGCAGCGATAGCGGCGTCGCTTGTCGTTCTCGAAGATCTGGCGGCGGTGAATCTCCCCCGTCACCGGCGCCAGGTGGAGAGTGGCCACAGGCGTGGCGGTAAGGGCAGCGCTGCGCAGCTCGACGTCGAAGGCGTGTTTCCCGAGGAGCAGGGGCTCCCGCCCCTGGTCGCCGGTACCGAGGCCGAGGCTGGCCCCCTCCACCCGCAGCTCCAGGCGGGGGCTCGAGACGTAGTCGTCGAGGATCGGCTCCACCTGCACTAGGCCGGCGTCGTGGTCCCCCGACCGGCGCTGGTGGTCCACCACCATGAACCGCCCCTTGGCGTTCTCGAAAATCCGCCCGGGGTAGAACACCAGGGGCGCGCTGTCGGCGTCGGCCTGCAGAAGCATCTGGAGGCTGGTGGTGTCCTGCACCTCCACCACCCGGGGGGACACCAGCTCCACCTGGGCAACCTTGGTGAGGGAGGTTTCCCGATCGTCGTCCGTGAGGCCCTGCCGCCACGCCTCCGTCTCGTCCATGTGGACCGCCCCCGCCAGCGCCCGGAGGTTCAGCTTGCGCTCGAACTCGTGGGCCTTGGCGCGGACGTCGAAGGTCTGCTCGGCGACCAAGAGGTTCTGCTCCAGCAGATCCC
Organism: Acidobacteriota bacterium; assembly: GCA_038748685.1. Classification (GTDB taxonomy): domain Bacteria; phylum Acidobacteriota; class Thermoanaerobaculia; order Multivoradales; family J023; genus JAUIJL01. The sequence goes on from JBCDIS010000024.1 coordinate 37,173, forward strand.
GCAGACCCTGGGCCGTCGATCGGCCGAAGACCTCCAAGATCTCCTCGACTTCGAGCCAGTGCTGAAGCAGGTCGGAAGCCAAGTGGGTGCGGTTGGTGAGTCCGGAGGGGGTCCGCAGCACCGGGCGGGGCAAGGTTCCCCATAGGCGCTGGAGGCCAGTCCGGCCCTGGGCGGCCCGATAGGTGGCCTCTTCGTCGGGGTCGAGGATTGCCAGGCACGCCACCTCCAGCGGGGACCCGTCGCCCTCCCCGCCGCAGAGGACCCCGACGTGGCGCAGCCGGTCGATCTCCCGCACCACCTCGGAGACCGAGCCCTCCAGCAGCACCACCGCCGCCCGAGCCGGATCCTTCTCCTTACACACCGCTGCATTGCGCAGCAGCAAGCCCTGGGATCCAAAACCCCGGCGCTCGTCGCTGCAGGGGCGGTAGGTCCACGGCACCCCCAGCCGCTCGCAGGCCTCCACCACCTCCCGCGGCCGCAGACGCCGAGAGCCGCCGGGAGCCTTCACCTGGAAGGCATTGAGACTGTAGAAGACCTGCCGCGTCCCCCCGTCGTCTTCGGACCCCGTTGCGGGATAGAAGTTCCGGGGACTGCCGTCGATGCCGCAGAGGGTGTTGACCCAGGTGGCGGTCTGGTGCATCGAATCGGTACCGAGGACCAGGAGGATGGGCTCCGGCGACTCTTCGGGGTCGTCCGCCGGACAGGTCCACTCCCCCAACAGCCTCTTGAGCCGGCGGAACGCCAGCTGGGCGTGGAGCTCGGCGTCGCCGGCGAAGGTCTCCACGTCGTCGACGACGATCAGCCCCACGTGCTCCAGGAAGGGCCGGTAGGTGGCGGCCTTGTCGAGGATGTCCACCACCAGCTGCTCCAGGGAGCAGATCACCAGGTCGGGGATAATCCGCCGGGTGAGGTCGTTGATGAAGTCCCCCCCGACCCGGCGGACCCGCAGGTTCCAGCGGGCGGTGGACAGATCCACCCGGGCGGAGAGGTGCTGATGGACGGCCTTCGCCTCCTCGTTGCTGCGGACGACGAGGAGGGAGGCGGAGGTGTGGACGAGGGCGTGGTTGGCGGCCGCCAGCAGCGCCAGGGTGGTCTTCCCGGAGCCCTCCGGCGCCAGGACCACCTGGTGTTTGCTGCGCAGCCCGCTCTCGTCCCGCAGGGCCCCGGCGGAGCGCCCGGTCAGCTGGAGCTCGTCCCCCACCGGCGGCGGGTCCAAGTGGACGAAGGCCATGCGGGAAAGCCGGTACAGAACGTCGTGCTGCATGGCGTTGAGCTTGGCGTCCTGAGCTTCGGTCACCCCCGCCCCGAGGACCCCACTCAAGAGCTCCAGGGTCATCGGCGAGAGCACGCCGTCGCCGTCGACGGAGCTCTCCGCCGACGGGGCCCGGAGGAGCCTCGGCGCGGCGAGGGCTGCGGCGTCCGACTCCGCGTCGAAGCGCAGCGGGTGAGCTTGCCGCAGATCCTCCAGCACCTCCGGCCAGCAAGCGGCGCCGGCGGGTTCGGTGTCTTCCCCCGAACGCTCCTCCTTGGGCTGCCCCGCCTCTTTTCCTTCGAGCTGGAGGTGGAGCACCCACCCCAGGCACACCAGCGCCGCCACCGACCAGGCCGAAGGGCGAACGCGGTAGAGGTCCCCGTCGATGTAGGCCGAAGCCAGAAACAGCAGGAGGAACGCCGCCGCGGCCGTGTACCCGGCCCAGGTTCGGTACGCCTTCCGCGGCCGCAGACGGTCCTCGGCGCCGAACCAGAGGTACCAGCGACGCAGGGCCCAGGACCGATGCAGGAGATTGGCCCCCAGGTCGCGGCGGAAGACGGTCCCCCGCAGAAGGTTCGCCGAGGTCCACCAGATCGCGCACCAGACGAGGAAGAGCATCGACACCGCGGCGAAGGGTTGGTCCTCCAGCGGAAGCATGCCGTGGGCATAGGGACTGTGCCCGAGGGCGATGAACTGCCAGGCGGACGCGTCGTCCCCCAAACCCAGCTGGCTCCGCAGCCACGGTTCCGCCAGACGACCGAGCCAGTAGGCCCCCGCGCAGACGAGGGACGCATAGAGGAACGTGGGGCCGACGGTCGCAGCCTTCCAAGGAGCCGAAGGCTCCCCCTTTGCCGGGGACGGCTGCGTGCCCTTTCGCCGACCCAGCGCGGCGGCGAGCCGCCGGAACCAGCGGAAGGCGCTGGACAGCCATTCGAAGACGAAGAGAAGGGAATACCGGAGCTCGATCCGCGCCACCGGCACCAGGTCGGCGCGGGGGTCCTTGCGGCGATGCCGAACGTAGCTGCCCTGTAGACCCCAGGCGGCGACATACACCAGCACCGTGACCCCCAGTACCACTAACGCCGCCATCCAGTAGGAGCCTACGGTCAGGGTCCACCAGCGGTACCCCGTCGCCGTCAGGTACCCGAGGTTGTCGAGCATCAGGCTCGCCCACACGCCGACCTGTTCGACCAGGTCCTGGAAGGCGTTGACGGCGGGATGGATGGGGAACGGGGCCATGGGATCCTCCGGGGCGGGACGGGGGCGGCTCAGGCCCCCCGCGGGGGGGCGCCTTCGCGGCGGCGGACCCGACGGTAGAGCTTCCGCGCCCAGTCCTCGCAGCCCTCCAGGTGGTCGATGGGGCGTCCGGCGGTGGAGCTTCCGTGGTCCGGTGACAGGGGGAAGGTCCGGTCGTCGGGCATCTCCGGGCGATCGTGGAACGACTCGAAACGCTTGAGATTGCGCACGCTGTGGGCGCGGATGCCCTGCACCAGGGACACCATGTAGGCGGCGTTGGGGCGGACGGGGTGCTCTTCGATGTCGAGGGTCTGGATGTCGACGTTGACCCGCCGACGACGACGCCTCCGGCCGCCGGGGACCCCCTGGCTCTCCATCAGCTCGTCCTCGGGGCTACGTCCGGGCCGCAGGGCGGGGGACAGCTGGAGGCCGCCGTTGCGGGCCTCGTCACCGCGCCCGCGGGCGTCGTCGAAAACTTTGCGCAGAGGGGCGTCCAGCAGCAGGGCGGCGTTGGCGGCGATGCGCACGCCGTCCGGGTCGAGCCCCTCGTAGCCTAGGAACTTGGCGCCGAAGCCCATGTTGGAGAAGCAGGTCTCGACGAACTGGCAGAGGCTGTCGCCGATCTCCTCGGCGAAGTAGTACTGGTCGGTGATCGGCCGCTTCAGGATGGAATCGAACTCGTGGCGGCCGAAGCCCATGATCTCCTCCGAGCTCGACAGACACGCGGACTCCCGCCAGCCGTCGAAGCCGCCGCTCCAGCGCAGGAACCGCGCGAGGGGTAGGCGGTCCCCCTCCTCCTCCGCCCGGACGTGGCGCTCGAAGTAGTCGATCAGTCGGTCCGGAGGGATGAGGGCGTGGCCGGTGCCGGCCCCGGGGGCGCCGAAGAGGTCCCGGACGTCGTCGTGATCCGCCCCCTGCTCCGGCGCCGGACGGACCCCCAGGCGCTCGGCCCGCAGCCTCAGCAGGTGGAGCTGGATCTCGATGCTGCGGCCCAGCCGATGGGCGAGGTCGTAGTCCCGTACGGTCTGCTCGTAGACCTTGGCGGCGTACCTACGGCCCGCCAGGGCGGAGGTGAGGGCGAGGCGAGCCTCGAAGAACGATCGAATCGACGGTTCCTGGTCGGGATCCTCGGTGAGGCCCTTGCCCCGCCCTTGAACGATCTGCGACGCCTTCCCCGCCAGGGCGTCGATCGCCCGCTGGACCCGCCCGGTAGCCTGCTTGAGATGGAAGCCGAAGCAGACCCAAACCAGCGCCATCACCGGGAGCACGGCGGTCCACGGAGCCAAGGGGCCCAGGGCCACCTCCAGATAGCGCCAGGCTCCATCCCTAAGGTGCAGGCCGAGGAGTTGGGAGACGGCGAAGAGAGGCGCCGCTCCCAGGACCGGCGCCATCGCCAAGACGAGCACCGCGCCGATTTGGAGGGCCGAGAGGTCGGGCTTGCGCTCGGCGGCCTCCACCACCCGCCGGCGGGCTTCGTCGAGGGTGCTCCGCGTCCTCCGCCGGTGGCGGCTGCACAGCACCTCCCAGTTTCGGCGGCGCTGCTCCGCCGACACCAGGGCGGCCCGGCCGGTGGTCTGGAGCTCCGAGAGACACGACATGGCGCCGCCGAGGCCGGCGGACCCCGCCGCACCTTCGATCTCCCGATCACTGTAGCGACGGACCTGATCGAGGGTCTCCCCCAATTCCTTCGACAGCACCCGCCGCAGCTGGTCCACGAGCTCGTCCATGCGCCCCCGGGACTCCGAAAGGTCCCGCCACGTGCGGACGATGTCACCCCAAAGACGGTCCCCGAAGGCCTTGGCGAAGGCGTCCTGGATGCGGCGGGCGGGGGTCCCCAGATCCACGGCCAGGTGCCCCTGCACCGTTCCGCGGATCAACTTCGCCTTGTCCTCGGTGAGCTTTCCTACCTCCCGCTGCACCGCGTCGCTCTCCCGCGCGACCTTCGCCGGCGGCTTCACCGGGCCGTCGCCGCACTCGGGCTCCCCATCCTCCGACCCATTCTTCTGGATCCGCTCCAGGCAGAGCCGGGCTAGCCGGTTGGCCAGGTACTCCCGGGACCGCTCGGCGGGGAATTCGATCTCGAAGCAGGCGAAGGAGGAGAAGAAGTCGCTTCCCCCCGGTCCCACGGCGGCGCGGCGCAGCCAGTCCTCCCGCCCGATGTCGTTGCGGCACAGGAGGCTGACGAAATCCCGGGTCTGCCGCACCGAGTCGCGGCAGCTGAGGACCGCGGTGTCGGTCACCCGGCCGTTGATGAAGATCTGCGACACCCGGCGGCGGGCCCGGGGCAGCACCGACTCGACCCACCGGCGCACGCCGTGGACCCCCTCGATGATGGCCGCCTCTTCGATGCGGGTACGCCGGATGGATGCGCCGTCGCAGGGGTCCGACGGGTGGGGCATCCACAGGATGGGGACGATGGAGAGGGCCCGGTCGAAACCCTCCCGGTTGATCTCGAACATCGGTCCGAAGGCGCGGAGCAGCTCGGCGTGGAGGGCCCGCAGCACCGGACGCATGCAGTTGCGGGAGAAGGGTTCCCCCAGATCGCCGACGACGAAGACCGTGAGCCGCGGCGGCTGGCGGGTGGGTCGGTTGCGGTAGCGGGCGAGGAACGAGAACCCCAGCAGCCGGCGGACCTCGGCGTTGAGGGTACGCCGCAGGCCGGGCAGAAACTCCCGCCCGCGCGGCGGAGCCGAGCCGTCACCGGCATCCTCGGGTTCGACGCCCTCCGCCGGATCGATCTGCGCCTCCGGCTCCGGAGCCATGTCCACCCCGTCCCAGGACGGCCGCTCCTCCAGATCCCCCGGCGACAGGGCCACCCGCCGGAGCAGCCGCAGGTCGTCGGGCCGCCGGGCGTCTTCGAGCCCCAGATCCGCCAGGCGCTGGTCGAGGAGGGACATCGGGTCGTCCACCCGGTCGGCCTGGAGTAGGCGTAGGGACGAAAGGCGACTCGACGGCCGCCGCGGCAGCTTGGCTAGCTCGTCCGGCAGGTCCACGGTCCAGTCGGTCTCGGAGGGGTCCCCGTCGCCCTCGGGGGCGGACCCGGCCGCGCCGTCGACATCGCCGTCCACCGCGGCGTCGGAGGCCGGTCCGACACCGTCGGTCCCCCCGTCCCCCGGTGCGCCCCCCCCGGACACCGACCCCTCGGCGACACGATGGGCCGTGGCGGCGTCGGCGAAGCTATCTTCAGGGGCGACGGCTTCAGGAGCGACGGCTTCGGGCATGACTGCCCCGGGATTGGTGTCCCCCGCGGCCCGGACCTCCTCCTCCTGGATCACCGGGTGGACCACGAGGCCCCCCAGCACCTCCAGGCTCTGCTTGAGCATGTTGTCGATGTGGTCGTGGGCCCGAACCCCCAGGGGCAGGGCCTCGTTCTCCTCCACCCGCTCACGCTGCAGGTCCACCCACAGCCGAACCAGCCCCTTGTGGACCAGCCTGGACAGCTCCCGCAGGCGCCCGTCGAGGCGATCGTAGACCCCGTCCTCCGCCCGCACGGTGGTGTCGTGGTCGAAGAAGCCGAGGCGGAAGTCGCTGACGTCCGCCCGGCCGTAGTAGACCTTGTCGTCGTCCGCCTTTTCCGTCGCCCAGCCGGTGGCCTGCCAGTCCACCTGTAGCAGCTCCGCCGGTTCGAGGGGCGAAACCGGGTCCTCCGGCCGGGGGCCGAAAACCCCCGGAATTCGCAGATCCAAACCCGGCACGTCGTCCAGGGCCGGTATCCCGTCTTCCGCCTCCTTCCGCACCCCTTCGAGGAAGCGGGCCCAGGCGTCGGCGTCCCAGAAGCGTTTTCCCTTGGGGGCGTTGCGATCCCCCGACGGGGCGCCCCCGGAGCTCCCCTTGCTGTGGCGCTTCCACTGGCCGTCGAGCCAGTCCCGCCAGCGTTCGAGGGGCTCCGGCGCCAGGGTCTCGAGGTAGCCTTCGTCCGGCTTCAGCAGCTTGCGGATCTCGGCCTCGGTGATACACCAAGGCTCGCAGCCCTCCGCGGCCCGCCAGGACGCCAGCTCCTCCCGCAGCCACACCCAGGGGGACGGATCCCGCCCCTCCGCCAGGGAGCGGCAGCGGGCGATGCAGCTCAGCAGGGTGCCGGGGGCGTGCCCCTGGCGGACCCGGTTGATGATGGGGGTCACGAAGAGGTCGAGGTCGGCGTGGTCCTCCGCCTCCCGCTTGAGGCGCTCCGCCGAGGTGATGGGATCGGGGGTCAGGTTCAGCCACTCGAAGAAACGGCAACGCACCAGTCGCCTCGAATCCTGCTCGCCGCCGCGGTCGATGAGACCGCGGTCCTGGGGCATGGCCACCTGGTAGCAGCCGTGGTGGAAGCGCACCAGGCCCAGGGACCGCAGGATCGCGAAGTCGAGGGCCAGGGACGGCATGTCGCTGTTGTCGACGTAGCGGGCGATGTGGACGGTGGGGGCCTCCCGGCGACGCCACGGGGCAAGCTCGTCCCCCTCGGGGTGGACCCACAGCAGGCGCAGGTTGTCGAGGGACGCGTCGCTCCCGGACAGGCGCAGGCCCTGCCAGTCCTCGCCGAGGGCTTCGAGCACGGCGAGGCCGAAGCGGCCGAGGCCCACCACCACCGTCGGCGCAGGATAGACGCGGTTGTCGCTCACGGCCGAGCTCCTCAGCCCTCGGCGCCGGCCGCCGTCTCCGATCCGGTATCCACCTCCACGCCGGCGTGGACTTCCGCGCCGCCATGGACCTCCGCGCCAGCGGCCCCGTCCGTTTCCGATTCCACCGGGTGACCGTTCTCCTCCGCCTGAACCGTGCCGCGGGTGATGCCATCGATGGTGGAGCGAAGCTCCTTCTCCGACAGGGGCTTGAACAGTTTTTGGAAGCTCTGGGGCACGTCCCGCGGACGCTGGGGGTCCTCCATCTGCTTCCACGACTCGCTGAACTCGTTGAGGATCTGGACACTCTGTTCCAGGGCTTCGTCCACCGCGTCGGCGGAGACGGACTCCATAGGATGACCGTCGAAAGAATCCCCGGCACCGTAGATGCGCCCCTCCATCTGCTGATTCCGCAGATCCTTGAGCAACGACGCCAGGGCCCGCTGCAGCTGCTCGTAGGAGTTGGTGTGGTCCCTCAGGGTTTCCTTTTGATTCGGGGTCCGGTGGGGGCCGTACTGCTCCCGGAGGTCGTCCCGCTGGCGGCGCCACAGGAACGGCAGCTTGGAGATCCGCCCGAGGACCCCCGGCGACAGGCCGTCCCGCACCATCGTCAGCATGTTCTGGTAGGGCATGTACTTCACGCTGCCGTCTTCGAGCACCTCCGGCAGACGCTCGATGGCCTTGGTCATGGTGTGCCCCAGGAGGCGGGTCCCAGCGTCGTCCGCCCCCCGCAGCGCCGTGCCCCGCGGCAGATCGGGGTCGAGGAGGTAGAAACTGCCGTCGATACGGCCGATGCAGGTACGCCGCTCGAGCCTGGGGTGGCGGATCGTCAGCAGGGTGGCGAAGTTGATGATCTGCCCCCGCACCAGCTTCTGCCGGTGCTGCTCCTGGGCGCTGTTGGGGTCCAGGTCCTCCAGGCTGTCTTCCCAGTTCTTGTCGATGTGCAGGGTCTTCGAGCGGAAGCTGCCCGAGCGGAACGTGTGGTAGTGGGCCCGCATCTCGTCCATGCGACCGAACACGTAGAGCGGCACGTTGAGCACCGCCTTGTAGAAGATGATCTCCTTCTCGTTGTGCCAGTTGCCGCTGACCCAGTTGAGGTCGGGGATGTCGGCCCCCCGCAGGGCTTCCTCGATATTGCTGTTCTGGAAGTTCTCGTCGATGGCGGCGAGGAACACGTGGTCGGGGCGGACGCCGCCGTGCTGGTCGCGACTTTCGTCGTACACGCACAACAGGGACGCACGTTCCTTCACCACCCGCTTGATCTTGTCCCGCAGGTAGTCCCGGTGGTTGGGGTCCCCGAAGTCGATCTGCTTCTCCCGGGGCAGGGAGTTGTACACCGCCAGAATGGATTGGATGGTCTTCTTGGCGTCCCGCTTCTGGCGCCGGATTTCCTCTCCGTGACTGCGGTAGAGGGCCCGGTACTTGACCTCCAACTCGAGGGCGTGGGAGAGGGTGAGTCCCGCCCGGCGCTCGGGGTCGGAGGCGTAGGGATCGCCTGCGATCTTGAGCCGGAAGACCTGGCCGGTGTAGCGGCGCAGGCTGTCGAACAGCTTCTCCAGACGCACCGTGGTGCTGCGGTCAGTGCGGGCGACGCTGAGGTTGGTGACCGAGTCGGAAAGCACCTCCTGGACCCGCTTGTTGCTCAGGCTGAGCTCCGGTAGCCCCGCCACCTTGTCTTCGTAGTAGAAGTCCCACAGGCGGCGGCCGTCCTCGGTCTGCAGGGCCTCCGCCGACAGCACGTAGGTGGGCTGGACCTGGTTGACCGTCAGGTCCCCCCGCTCCCGCAGGCGCTCCAGGAGCCGCTCCTGCTCCCGCTCCAGGTCGCCGAAGCCGAGCTCCAGGAAGCGCTGCACCTTGGCGAACTCGTCGAGGCTCTGGCGCAGGTCCCCGAGCCGGTGAACGAACTCCGCCTTGACTTCCTGGAAGGCCCGCTCCTGGGCCAGCGCCACCAGCTGGTCGATGGGCAGCTGGGAGTTCTTCTCCTTGATCTTGTCGGTGGATTTCTGGCTCGACAGCTCGATCTCGGTGCGTTCGGGGGTCTTGACGTCCCAATCCACCTCTTCGAGGATCCGCAGCACGGCGTAGCGCTTGGCGGCGAGGTCCACCTCCCCGGCGTCCCGTTTCAGGAAGTCGAGGTCGACGAGGGCGTCCATCCCCGGATAGCCGACGGTGCCGTCGCGGAAGCCGTCGTGGAGGATCCGCAGGCCCGCCCGCCGGCAGTCGTCCTTCCAGAACTGGGCCTGCTCCACCAGCTCCTGAACGGTGTAGTCCCCCGCCGGGGCCCCGACGTCCGCCGACTCCACCGCCTCCCGCACCTTGGCGAGGAGGAGGGGTTCCTGACCCGGCCGATCCCCCGCCAGGGCCCGCAGGACGATGGCGCTTATGGAGTGGCGCATGCCCGCCTCCGAAACCAGGGCGCGGTCGGTCTTGATGCGGTCGTCCTTGAGCTCGAAGTCGCCGCGGATGCGGGGCACCTCGCCGAAGCGGTGGCCGTGGCGGAAGAGGGCGGCGTAGCGACCGTCGTCCCCCCCGGCCATCTCGCAGGCCGCCAGGAGCCGCACCCGCTTGCAGTACAGGCGATCCCGCAGCTTGTTGCGGACCGCCTCTTCCTTGCGGTGGAACTCCGACTCGGCGATGGGGCGCTCGTCCTTCTCCCCTTCGAGGGTCACCTCGTGGAAAAGGTCGTGGCTCAGGCGCAGGGGGTTGTAGATCGGGTCCCCGGGGATCTCCCCGAGGAAGCTGGCGCGCATCAGGGAAAGGGCCCCCGCACGGCTGCAATACTCCACCAGGCCCGGGGTGGGCACCATGAGAACCGCCGCCCCGAAGGAACCGTAAAAGGTGGAGAAGCCAATGATCCCCTTGTCTTCGAAATCGTTGGGCACCAGAAGCCGCTGGTGCTGGGTGTAGTTGTCGTAGTCCGACATCTGGGCCCCGAAGAGGGGCGAGAAGAACTGCAGGTAGAGGCCGTCGGCGGCGGCGTCCACCGGATCCGGCACGCTGAAGCTCTCCGGCTTGTCCACCAGGAAGAGGAATTCGAAGGGCCGCTCCCGCACGATCTTGCTGTGGTCCTGGTCGGCGGGGTTGTAGTGGAAGATCCGACCGTCCCTCGGGAAGAACCGCGATCCCGGGGCGCCGAGCTTCATCAGGTGCTCGGTCTCCTTGAGGGCGGCGTAGCCATTGGCGAAGGTGCCGTCCTTGTTGACGCCGGTCTTGTCTTCGAACACCGCCGGCATGACGGCGGCCCCGATGAGCCTCGGCTGTCCGAGCTCCCTGGCTTGATCCCGCAGCATGTAGGCGAGGGAGAGGTGACAGCCTGAGCCGGTGCCCCCCGCCACGGAGTAGCAGAGGATGATGCGGATCTCCGACGAGTCGAGGCGCCGGTGGCCGTGCTCGTGGGATTTGAGGTCTTCCAGCAGCTTGCGGAAGCGGGGCACGAAGTCCCGGTGGCGCATCTGGTAGTAGACCCCGAGGCGGGCCTCGATGCGGATCTGCCCGGCGCCGGCGGTGTCCCCGGCCCGAAAACGGTAGTTCGGCGGCACCCACTGGGTGAAGTACTCGTCCGCCTCGAGGAACTGCTTGCCGGCGGCGAGGTTGGCGTACTGCTCCTTCTCGAAGTCGCTCACCAGGAAGGTCTCATCGGCGATCTCCCGGTACGACTCGAGGTCGTTGACGTTGGTGTCCACCAGCGCGATCTTCACCAGGCTGCGGTACCGCTCCTCATAGTCGGTCCGGCGGCGGATGTGGCGGGCGATGCGGGCCACCATCTTGCAGCCGCAGCCGCCGAGGCCCACGAAGAGCATCGGCGACACGGCGCTGGGTTTGGTCAGCAGATCTTCGACGACAACTTGACGTTCGCTATTGGCCATCGGCTTCTCCTCCCTCGGATTCGATCCGAGCTCGCTTGATCGGTCTTCGATTCATCCCACCTGCCAGCCCGCCCCCAGGCCTTCCTGGCGCTCCCGGTCCGGGACCGGGGCGAGCAGCTTCTCGCGCCTCAGGGTGTCGAGCTTGGCCTTGGGGACCTGATCACCACCGGCGCGGTCTTCGTAGCGTTTCGGCACCAGGCGCCCGTATCGGTAGCCCTTTCCCGGGACCCCGAACACCTGGACCCCGGACCCCACCGCCCGGGCGTAGAGCTTGCCCCGTCCCCCCTCGGGGTCGGCCTGGAGACGGCGGAACAGATCCCGCTCCGGCACCAGCCGCACCATCGAACGGTGGACGTCGTTGTGGGGCACCAGCGTCAGCTCCACGGTTTCGGCGTACTCCCGTCCCGGCAGCCCGAAGACCAGGGGATTGGCCCCCAGCCACGCTGCCACCCGCTGGCGGGGGGTCAGGGCCTTGCGGATCAGCCTCTCCACGTGCCGCTGCCCCTTGGCGTGGGTCTCCACGCCCCCCATGTCGTCCCAGCGCAGGGGCACCAGGCGGGCCGCCAGCTGGTCCGCCCGCAGAAGGCTGGTGCTGAAGAACATGTTGCCGAGGTACGACAGCAAGAGGAACAGCAGCAGGCAAAGCACCCCGGCGACGATCCAGGGACGCCAGCAGGGCCACCAGCGGTGCTCCACCGTCACCTCCAGGGGCACCCGAGCCGCCTGGCCGCCCCCCACCGGGATCACCATGAGGCTCCCTTCGTAGAGACCCGAATCGCAGCAGGGTCGAGCCTCAACCCGCATCCGCGGTAGGCGCTCCCCTTGGAAGGTCTTCGCCCGCGAGACTTCGGTTCCCTTGCGCTCCAGCTTCGGCGACGCGCCCCCGGTGAGGAATCCGAGGGCCAGGTCGTCCCCGGGCCAGGTCTCCCCGGGGTCGAAGCGTGCCTCGAAACTCTCCGCGACCTCGGAGGCCTTCGGCAGCGGGATACCCCCGCCTTTCTCGCCGAGGAGGTCCAGGTACTCTCCGGAGCGCAGCGTCAGGGTCCGGGTATCCAGGGTTTCGAGGGTGCCGTCGAACACCAGGCTGACGGGCACCTGCACCGGCGGCACCTCGGCGGACTCGAAGGTCAGCCGCAGCTCGAAGTCGAGGGGCTGCGGAGCCGACGCGCCGGAGCCGCATTCGGGCTCCGCCGTTGCCACGACTCCATAACCCTGGTCATGCCTGAGCTGGAACGATTGTCCCACGGCGGCGGTCCCGACGCGCAGGGAGACACATTCCGGCAGAACATCGGCGGGGAACACCTCCACCCGCGCCGGTCGGGCTTCGTAGCTCCCCGTGACCTTGAACTCGCGGACACGCTGTCGGCCGCCGGGGAAGAGGCGACCCAGGTCGAGTCGCTGGGGGGACGCCGTCAGCGTCAGGGTTTGGACCTCCAGCGGACGGCGCTCCCCCGGCAGCCGCAGCTCGGTGCCGCTGGGCCGACGGATGCGGATGACCGGTCGGAAGCCGTAGTTGCCGGCGGCGAGGTCGCTCTGCTGGACTTGGAACTGGGCCAGCTCCCCCACCCCGCGGCCGACGAGTGTCTCCACCTCGCCGGTGCTGCGGGTCATCACCACCTCCCCCTCCACCTCACCGGCGGTGACCTCCAGGCCCACTGGCTCGGGGTCTCCGTCGGGGGTCCAGCGGGCCAGCTCGACCGTCAGGCAAAGATCCTCACCGACATCCAGCCGGTTCTCCACCTGGGTTCCCCCGGAGTCGCAGGCGCCAGCGAAGGCCTCCATGTCCACCGTGAGGCGGTACTCTGGCAGGGCCACCATTTTCCAACGGTCGGTCCCTTCGAGGTCCACCTCCACCTCGGCTCCAGTGGGATCGTAGGTCCCCGCCACGTAGTGGTACACACCTCCGTCTTGGTATTGGTGGGGCTCCGGCGACGCCAGGACGTCCACCGGCACCGGTCGCCCGCCGCTGGTGGCTTTCAGGGTGAGGTCGCCTAGGGGACGGTCCGCCTCCTCCTTCACCATCGCCAGGAGTCGAATCCGCTCGGCGCCGCGGTAGGGATCGAGCGCCGCGTCGTCTTTGTCCAGGAGGCGACCTTCGTAGCCCTGGGAACGGGAGAGGGCGGTGGCGAAGGCGTGGAGCACGTCGGCGGGGCGTCCCCCTTCGACGGGGATGGTCTCCCCCCCGGTGCGATCCGCCAGCTGGCGCAGGGCGTCGGTGGTGTCGCGGCCCTTGAAGGTCAGGAAGTAGAACTGGAAGCGACCGTCGCGGTGGGACCGCAGGTCGCGGAGGAAGCCCCCCACGTCCACCTTCCCGCCATTGCACTGGCCGTCGGTGAGGAAGAAGACCACCTGGGGGCGGCGGGGGCTGTAGGCGTCCTGCAGCAGGGTCTTGACCTGCGCCAAGGCACGCTGACACGGGGTCGCCTTTCCCTCGTAGCGCGGCAGGGAGGCCGAAAGATCCAGCATCTCCTCCACCCGACGCCGGTTCTCAGACAATGGCCTCAAACGGAGTGGATCTCCGACCTGGTTGAGGGGCACCACGGAGACCCACTCGTCGTCGTCGAGGGTGCTCACCAAGGACCGCACCGCCAAGACCGCCAGTCGGTCCCCGTCAGCGGCCGGCCCCCAGTATCCCGAGTCCCCCATGCTGCCGGAGTCGTCCAGCACGAAGACGAACTGGGCGTTCTCGGGCTCGATGGGGCGGGCCTCGCCGGGCACCCCCGAAAGGGCCCACATCGAGGCGATCAGCCCCAACGCCGCCCATCGTCCGCGGACCTCGGGTCCGCCTGAAGCTCTCCACTCGGATCCTTGCATCACCGTTCTCCCACGGGAAAGACCCGGTCCGACGCCTTTTGATTCGAAACCAACAAAAAATCCATGTCGATCTACGTCGCGCACGACTCCGGTGAAAGGTCTCACCCAGCGCCGGATTCCTCTTGCAGAAGAACATACCGTACGGTACGGTACGGAACATGGACGACGTACCCAACTCGGCTGCCTCTCCTCCGGGGGGGTCCCGATCGACGAAAGGTCACTGGCTCGACCTGGGCCTCGATGTCCTCGGCCGTCACGGCGAGGCGGGGCTCACCGTCGACGCCCTCTGCGCCGGCATGGGGAAGACCAAGGGATCCTTCTACCACCACTTCTCCGGGCGGGCAGACTTCGTCGCCCAACTGCTGGAGCACTGGGAGCGGGCCTTCACCCGCCGCTTCATCGACGACCTCGAAGCCCTCGACGACCCCCGGGAACGTCTTCGGGCCCTGGGGGAGCGGACCGTGCAGGAAGTAGACCTCGGCCTGGAGCGCACGATCCGGATCTGGGCCGACCGAGAGGAGGCGGCCCGGGTGACCCTGGACCGGGTGGACCGCACCCGGGAGGGCTACCTCCGGGAACAACTCACCGCCGTCTCCGGCGACCCCGAGTCCGCGGGGCTCGCCGCCCGGGTCCACCTCGCCTTGCTGGTGGGGGTACAGATGCTCTACCGGGATCTGCCGAGGGACGACGTGCGGCGCCTCAATGCCTTCATCGGAGATCTGGGCTTCGAGCCCGGACTCGGCAACCGTTCGACAACCGACACTTCACAAGCGGAGGACACACCGTGAATCTGCACGACGACTGGAACGAAATCCGCCACATCTTCGCCCGCAGCGTCTACGCGTCGATGGCCACCGTCGACGCCGACGGGCACCCCCACGTCTCCCCCATCGGCTCCCTGGTGCTCCACCGGGAGCCGGGCCGGGGCTTCTGGTTCGAGCGCTTCACCACCGCCCTCCCCCGCCACCTCGACACCGACCCCCGCCTGTGCGCCATGGCGGTGGACACCCGGGTGACCCTGTGGGGCCGCGCCCTCGTCGCCGGGCGCTTCCCCCAGGCCCCGGGCATCCGCCTCCGGGGAACGGCCGGGGATCGCCGCCCCGGGACGGAACGGGAGCTGGACCTCTTCAAGCAGCGGGTCCGCGCCACCCGCTGGACCCGGGGCCACAAGCTGCTGTGGGAAGGGCTGGCCCACGGCCGGGACGTGGTCTTCGACGAAGCCATCCCCCTTCGCATCGGTGCCCTGTGGCCGCCGCGCCCCGCCGCTTTGGCGGCCTGAGAACCGCCGCCGTGACCCGCCCGATCCAGATCCCTGTGGGACACCTCTGCAGATCCATTGCACTGGCCCTTGTCCTAGTGCTGGGGTCCGCCTGCGGCGACGGTCCGCCCTACGCGTCGGTCCGCTCCGACGACTGGCGCCAGCTGGCGGACCGCCTGCCGACGGACACCGGCGGTGAGATGCGGGCCGTCCCCGGAGACCGGATCCCCGAGGCCGCCAACGGCTTCTTCCTCTACGCCCCGGCAGGCCACGAAGAGGCCGACTCCCGTTATCCGCTGCTGATCTTCTTCCACGGCAAGGGGGAGATCGGCGACAGCGTCTCGGACACGGGGGAGCTGGAGCGGGTCGCCAGCCTTGGGCCGCCCGGTCTGATCCGGAACGGCACCTGGGATCCGCCGGTGCCGTTCTTCGTCTTCGCCCCCCAGGCCCACCCGGAGACCTATTGGGAGCACGTTCCGGACTTGATCCAGGTGCTCTTGGACAGCTACCCCATCGACCGTTCGAGGATCTATATGACGGGCCTCAGCATGGGGGGCTACTCCACCTGGTGGACCCAGGGAACCCTCGGGGACCACTCCCAGGTGGCCGCCGCCGTACCGATCTGCGGCGGGCTGGACGAGCGACGCCTGACCCTTGACGCCGCCGCCGAGAACCTCACCTCGGTCCCCACTTGGGCCTTCCACGGCGGGCGGGATACGGTGGTGCCGCCCGGGGAGTCGATCCGCATCGTCCAGCGGGTCAATGCCCTCAGCCCGGAGGTGCCGGTCCGCCTGACCCTCTTCCCCCACCTCCCCCACGACTCCTGGACCGCCGTCTACTCTTCGGACCTCGGGACCCCCACCGACCCCGCCTGGGACCCCTTCGACACCGACATCTACTCCTGGATGCTCCAGTACCGCAGGGTTTCCCGCCGCTAGGGGCGTATCCACGCAAGTACTTCCATTCCGCACGGATCACCGCCCCCGCCGGACCGTCTCCGGAGTAGGGGCGGGGCTTGCCCCCGCCCGCGCAGTAGAACGCGAGCAGAGTCTGGCCCAAGCCGACAAGCGGGCTTGCTTGAACGGGCTCGGGACAAAACGCGAAGGCAAGCTCGGCTGCGGATCCGAAGATCGGCGGTCTTGCTCAGACGGGCGGGGGCGAGCCCCGCCCCTACACCGGAAATCCACGGATCTCGGCTCGAAGGGGGGTCCGCATGATCACCTGGCTCCTAGTGTCAACACGCCCTTCCCCCTGAGTCATTCACCGGCTCCTCAGCGCTTCACCAGGACCCCCAGCAGGTGGCTGCGCAGGAACGGCAGCCACTCCAGGAGGCCGGCGAGGCGGTGGGACCGCGGCACCACGAGGCGGGCCAGCGGAGGAGCCAACGCCACCCGGCGCACCGGCCCTTCGAGGGCCGGGAACAGGCCCAGTAACTCGGCCCGGGTCACCCGTCGCACGTTGGGATTGCGGGGGTTGTTCATGGCGAAGTCGTACCAGAGCAACGCCCCGCCGGGGGCCAGAACCCGCTCGATCTCCGCCGCCAGCCGGCGGCGAACGCCGTCGTCCAGGATCGAGGTGAAAACCGTGGAGGCCACCGCCAGGCGGAAGGTGCCGTCCGGCCACGGCAGGTCGGTGGCGTCCCCCACCCGCAGGTCCGCCCCCGGAAGCCGACCCCGGGCGACGGCGGCGCGGTGCTCGTCCAGCTCCACGCCGTGGAGGTCCTCCACCCCCAGGCCCCAGGTGATCAGCTCCCCGAGCCACCCCAGCTCGCCGTAGCCCACTTCGAGGCAGGGGTCCCGGGGCCGGGGGAAGGCCCCCTGGGCCCGCAGGAGCTGAGCCGCCACCCGCCGGCGCCCGTTGCGGTAGAAGATCTCCGTGGGATTCCACGGCGCGTAGCGCTCCTCCGGAACGGCGTCCCGCCGACGCTGGACTTCGACGCGGATACGCTCCCGCTCCGCTTCGAGCGCTTCGTCTTCGTGGACCTTCTTCATGGGCCAGTCGTCATGGGCCGGTCGTCATGGTTGGGGGGAGTTTGACAGCAGCGCCCGCACCCTGTCGAGGTAGTGGGCATAGGTGAACCGGTGGGCCGCCTGGCCCCCTGCGCGGCTCTCCCGGCGCCAGCGTTCGGCGTCCGCGGCGTAGGCGAGGATGCCGCGGCCGAAGGCTTCGGCGTCGTCGAAAGGGTACGTTTCCCCGGCGCCGCACTCCCCCAGCACCTGGGGGATACAGGACACCGAAGACACGAGGGGCACGGCCCCGTGGGCCATGGCCTCGCTCACCACCTTGGGCCAGCCCTCGCTGTGGCTCGGCAGCAGGAAGAGGTGGGCGGCGGCGTAGAACGGGCCGATGTCGTCCCGCGGGACCCAGCCGTGGAAGCGGGCCACGTCCGAGAGGCCGAGGTCCCGGGCCAGGGCTTCGAAATTGGCTCGCTCCGGTCCATCCCCGACGATGTCGAAGGTCAGGTCCAACCCCTCTTGGCGGGCATAGGCCGCGGCGCGAAGGGCTGTGGCCATCCCCTTCGTGGTCACCAGGGCGCCGACGAACAGCAGGCGCAGCGGCGGTGGAGTCGCCTTGGTCTCCGCAGCCGCGGCGGCGGCCGCCTCTTCGGCGGCGTCCAAGCTGGGGTTGTCGAAGGACCGCACCCAAGGTGGCTGGCCTGGCCATCTGCCGTTGACCGTCACCCAGCCGCGGGCCCAGCCCTTCCGGAGCCAGAAGCGCTGGAGTCGGTAGGACCAAGGGTAGGGACCCTGGGGGTTCCAGTTGCCGGCGAATTTCAGCCACCGTCGACGCGGACGGCGACGCAGGGTCAAGGCCACCAGAGCCAGGAGGCAAATGTTGGCGGGGGTCCGCACGTGGACGACGTCGCACCGGCCCAGCTCCCGCCACAGGGCTCGCCAATAGGCTGGAATCCGCGCCAGGAGGCCCAGCTTCGCCCGCACGCCGGAGCCCCCCGCAGGCTCAAGGGCACGGAGGGTGACCAAGCCGGACCGGTAGGGCTGGGCGCTGGCGGGGGCTGGGCCCTCGTAGAGAGGGGCCAGGTGGACCACCGAGTTGAACAGGGGGGCCAGGACGTCGATCTCCCGCACCGTGGCCCCCCAGCCGGCGATCTCTTCCCCCCGGCGGTGGTGGGGCGTCTCGG
>JBCDIS010000025.1:0-53889 GCA_038748685.1 Acidobacteriota bacterium
GCCGTTGCCCTTGTGCTGCTCATGGGTGTAGCCGCCCCCGGCGTCCTTGGGAACCGGCACGTCGGGGAACGAGCGGATCGCGGCGTCCACCCGGGCCTGGGTTCGCCCGATCGCTCCACAGTGGCGCTCGTCGCGGCTTTTCTCTGGTGCGATCGGGCGAACCCAGGCCCGGGTGGACGCCGCGATCCGCTCGTTCCCCGACGTGCCGGTTCCCAAGGACGCCGGGGGCGGCTACACCCATGAGCAGCACAAGGGCAACGGCGTCGGCATCCACGACGCCGGCATGCTCTACCTGTGGACCGGCGACGCCGGGTACGCCCGCCACGCCAAAGACCTGCTGCTCGCCTACGCCGACCTGTACCCGTCCCTCGGCGAGCATCCGGAGCGGAAGAACCAGGCCCCGGGGCGGCTCTTCTGGCAGGGGCTCAACGAGGCGGTCTGGCTCGTCTACGCGATCCAGGGCTTCGACGCCATCAAAGGCACGCTCGGCGACGGAGAGCGGCGACGGATCGAGGCGGATCTGCTGCGGCCGATGGCGGACTTCCTGTCCGTCGGCTCCCGGAGAACCTTCGATCGGATCCACAACCATGGCACCTGGGCGGCCGCCGCGGTGGGCATGACGGGCTATTCCCTGGGGGATGCGAACTACGTCGAGCAGGCTTTGTTGGGTCTGGACAGGGACGGTAGCGCGGGATTCCTGCGCCAGATCGACGAGCTTTTCTCCCCCGACGGCTACTACGCAGAGGGCCCCTACTACCAGCGGTACGCCCTCATGCCGTTCGTGCTCTTCGCTGATGTGATCGAGCATAACGAGCCGGAGCGCGGCATCTTCGACTACCGGGACGGCGTGCTGCTGCGGGCGATTTACACGACGATCCAGCTCAGCTACGGCGGCAAGTTCTTCCCGCTGAACGACGCCATCAAGGACAAAGGGCTCGACACCATCGAGCTCGACTACGCCATCGCCATCGCCCACGGGAAGACAGGCGACCCGGCTCTCCTATCCCTCATCGGACCGGAGAGTCACATCGTCCCCACCGGTGACGGCCTGCGCCTGGCCCGCGCCAAGGAGGCGGGGGAGGAGAAGCCCTTTCCGTTCCGCTCCCAACTCCTGAGGGTCGGCGCCGACGGGGATCGGGGGGCGCTTTCGATCTTTCGCGATGACGACCGATCGGCCCTCGTGCTCGAGGCCACCGCCCACGGGATGGGGCACGGCCACTTCGATCGTCTGAGCTGGCTCTACTACGACAACGGCCACGAGATCGTCTCCGACTACGGCGCGGCGCGGTTCCTCAACGTCGTGCAGAAGAACGGGGGCCGCTACCTGCCGGAGAACATCAGCTGGGCGAAGCAGACCGTGGCCCATAACACCCTCGTGGTGGACCGAGCCAGTCAGTTCGGGGGGGATCGCCACGCCGCGGAGGAATCTTCCCCCGAGATTCTGTATTTCGAGGTGCAGGACGGCATCCAGGTGGTGTCGGCCCGTGACGACGCGTCGTACCCCGGCGTCGACGTGACCCGCACCCTGGCGACCCTCACCCTGCCGGAGCTCGACCACCCCCTCGTCCTGGATGTGCTGCACGCGCGGAGCGAGGGGGAGCACCTCTACGACCTGCCGCTCTACTACCAGGGCCAGCTGATCGAATCCCTGCCGGCTGCGGCGGCGGAACATACGTCCTTGAAGCCGATGGGCGCCGACAGCGGCTACCAGCACCTATGGGCCCGCGGCCGGACCCGGGTCGGCGAAGGCCAGCCCTACGCCCTCACCTGGCTCACCGACGGCCGCTTCTACACCTACACCGCAGCGGCGACCACGGACCTCGACGTGGTGCTGACGGAGATCGGAGCCAACGATCCCCAGTTCAGCCTGCGCCGCGAGCCCGGGGTGCTGCTGCGGACCCCCTCCGCCCGGGAGGTGACCTTCTACGCCCTCCTCGAGCCCCACGGCGAGTACAACGGGGCCCGTGAATTCACCCACCGCAGCCGCTCCCAAATCTCGAAATTCGAAGGCGTCACCGCGGGATCCGAGCATCTGGTGAGCCTCGAGACCGTCGGGGGACAGCGCGTGAGCCTGGCGATTTCCACGGCCGGTGGCGCAGAAACCGAACACACGATCTCCCTTCCGGCCGGGGACCGCCGCTGGACGGGTCACTTTCACCTATTCCAAGACTGAGGCTTACGATGACGGCAAAAACGAGTCCCTGTTTTCTTTCGGCAAGCGAGATGCCCTTGGAGGAAGCCGCCCCCGGCATGACCCGGCAGGTCATGGGCTACGACGAGTCGCTCCTCGTCGCCCGGGTCACCTTCGAGAAGGGCGCCGTCGGTGAGATGCACGACCATCACCATTCCCAGGTGACCTACGTCGAAAGCGGCCGCTTCGAGGTGACGATCGGGGGCGAGACCCGGACCCTCGGCGGCGGAGATTCCTTCTACGTGCCGCCCCATGTCAGCCACGGCGCCGTATGCGTCGAACCCGGCGTCCTGCTCGACGTCTTCAGCCCGGTCCGGGACGACTTCCTGGAAGCCGAGGAGCCGTCGTGAAGCCGGTGACGGGGCTTCGATGGATCATCGTCAGCCTGGTGGCGGTGGCCACGGTCATCAACTACATCGACCGGAATGCCCTGGCCGTGATGTGGCCGGGCATCTCGGAGGAGATGGGCCTCGACAAGAACGACTACGCCTTGGTGCTGACCTTCTTCATGGTCGGCTATGCCATCGGCCAGTCCCTCTTCGGCAAGATCTTCGATGCGATAGGAACCCGGCTCGGCTTCGTCGCCGCGATCACCCTGTGGTCGATCTCGTGCATGCTGCACGCGGTGGCCCGGGGGGCGATGTCCTTCGGACTCGTGCGCTTCGGGCTCGCCGTCGGCGAAGCCGGCAACTGGCCCGGCGCCACCAAGAGCAACGCCGAGTGGTTCCCGGTCAAGGAGCGCGCCCTGGCCCAGGGCATTTTCAACAGCGGCGCCTCCCTCGGGGCGGTGGTCTCCGTGCCCCTCATCGCCTGGCTCTACCTCTTCATTGGCTGGAAAGCGACCTTCGTCGTCATCGGCCTGCTCGGCTTCATCTGGCTCGTTCCGTGGCTCGTCGTCTACCGTTCCGGCCCGGCCGACCACCCTTGGCTCAGCGAGGAGGAACGCCAGTACATTCTCACCGGACAGAAGGTCGGCAGCGACTCGGAGACCGCCAACGCCTTCGCCCCGGGCTGGTTGGAGATGTTGAAGTATCCCCAGAGCTGGGCGGTGATCGCGTCCCGCTTCTTCCTCGATCCGGTCTGGTGGCTCTTCGTCTCCTGGTTGCCCATCTACCTCGCCGACCGCTTCGGCTTCGACGTCAAGCAGATCGGCCTGTTCGCCTGGGTGCCGTACGTCGGGGCAGCCGCCGGCAGCGTCTTCGGCGGCTGGTGGGCCGGGGCCCTCATCGATCGCGGCTGGACCGTCGACAAGACCCGCAAATTCATCATCACCGTCGGGGGCGTCATCATGCTCCCGTCCCTGCTCGCGACCGCCTTCGCCTCGACCCCCCTGGCGGCGGTCCTGCTGATCGCGGCGATCCTGTTCGGATTCCAGATCGCCATCGGCAACATCCAGACCCTCCCCAGCGATTACTTCTCCGGCGACTCCGTCGGTTCCCTGGCCGGTGCCGGGGGCACGGCGGCGGTGGTCGGCGTCTTGATCACCACCTGGATCGTGCCGGCGGTGACCAAGACGAGCTATGTGCCCTTCTTCATGCTCGGGGCCTCGCTGGTGCCGCTGGCCCTCGGAGCCGTGTGGCTCCTGGGCAAGCGGATCGAACCCGTGAAGCCGCGGTAAAACCCAAGAGGACTATCAACGTGACCCATCTAGATAACAAAGTAGCTCTCGTCACCGGCGGTGCCCGGGACATCGGCAGGGCCGTATCGCTGAAGCTCGCGGCCGCCGGCGCGCGGGTGGCCGTCAACTACTTCAGCAACGGGGAGAACGGCCGCAAGGTCCTGGAAGAGATCACCGCAGCCGGCGGCTCGGCCATTCTGGTCCAGGGTGACATGACCCAGGGCGCAGAGGTCGACAGGGTGGTGGGGCAGACCCGCGAGGCGTTCGGCGACACCATCGACATCCTGGTGAACAACGTGGGTGGGCTCGTCGCGCGCAAGACCCTCGCGGAGATGGACCAGGACTTCTTCGAGTCGATCCTGCGGCTCAACCTGACGAGCACGTTCCTGGCCACCAAAGCTGTCGTGCCCCACATGCCGGCGGGGGGATCGATCGTCAACCTCGCGTCCCAGGCGGGGCGCGACGGCGGCGGTCCCGGGGCCTCCGCGTACGCCACGTCCAAGGGGGCGGTCATGACCTTCACCCGCGGGATGGCCAAGGAGTTGGGGCCCTCGAACATCCGGGTGAACTGCCTGTGCCCGGGCATGATCGCCACGACCTTCCACGACACCTTCACCGCCGACGGCGTACGCACCAAGGTCGCCGCCGGGACACCCCTCCGCCGTGAAGGGGAAGCCGAGGAAGTGGCGGACCTCGTCGCCTACCTGGCCTCCGAAGATGCGAGCTTCATCACCGGCGCCAGCATCGATATCAACGGCGGTCTGGCGTTCTCCTAAGTGGGATAGCTCGACCCGAAGCCCACGATGACCATCCAGGGAAGCACGAGGGGAACCCCATGGCCGAATTTCTGAGTGTTGGCGAGCTGATGCTGCGCCTCAAGTCACCGGGACACGAGCGTCTCCTCCAGTCGCCGGCGTTCGAGGCGACCTTCGGGGGCGGCGAGGCGAACGTTGCGGTCTCGCTGGCCAACTACGGCCTGGATTCCGGCTTCGTCTCGAGGCTTCCCGCCAACCCCATCGGCGACGCGGCGATACGGGAGCTGAGGGGCTTCGGCGTCGATACCCGTCACGTCCAGCGGGGCGGGGAGCGGATGGGTATCTACTTCCTCGAAACCGGTGCCAATCAGCGGCCGTCCAAGGTGGTCTACGACCGCGCCCATTCCTCCATCGCCGCCGCCGGTCCAGAGACCTTCGACTGGCCGAACATCCTCGCCGGCTGCAGGTGGCTCCACATCACCGGCATCACCCCTGCACTGAGTGAGTCGGCGGCGCAGCTCAGCCTCGAAGCGGTTCGGGCCGCCAAGGCCAGCGACGTCACCGTTTCCTGTGACTTCAACTTCCGCGGAAAGCTGTGGAAGTACGGCAAGACCGCGCCCGAGGTCATGACCGAGCTGGTGCGCTACGTCGATGTCGGCATCGCCAACGAGGAGGATTGCCAGAAGTCCCTCGGTATCACCGTGGACGACATTGACGTCGAAGGGGGGACCCTCGAGACCGACAAGTACGAGCGGCTCACCGCCAAGGTGATGGAGTCGTTCCCCAACCTGACGCTGCTGGCCGTCACCCTGAGGGAGTCGATGACCGCCGACCGCAACGGCTGGTCCGCGTGCCTCCGGGACACCGCGGGATTCTTCCGCTCGACCCGGTACGAGATGACCGACATCGTCGACCGGGTGGGGGGAGGGGACAGCTTCGCTTCGGCCCTCATCTACGGCCTCGCGAGCTACGGGGACCGAAAACAAGCCCTCGAGTTCGCCGTGGCGGGGAGCTGCCTCAAACACTCGGTGTCGGGGGACTTCAACCGCTTTAGCGTCTCGGAGGTGGAGGCGCTCATGGCCGGCGACGGCTCCGGCCGGGTCCAGAGGTAGATCGCCGCACGGAGTGGAATCCACATCCGTGCGGCGGGTGTCCCGTCCTACGCTCAGGGCAGCGGCTGACCCTCCAGCCAGGGCGCGCCGGCGGCGATGAGCTCCCGGGCGATCTCGGAGAAGCTGCTGGCGTTGCGCTCCAGGTCGGTGCGTAGACCCTCCATCTCGGAGGTGGCGATCTCCAGGCTCCTACGGTGGCCCGGCGTGGGCCCGTAGGTGGATTGGCCGACGCCCCGGGAGACGGCGAAGAGTCGGTCGCCGACGGTGTGGGGCGCCTTCTCCCCCGGCTGCTGCTTCGCACGGGGGCCGTTGAACCGACCGTTGAGGTCGAGGACGTCGCCGCGCAGCTTGTGTAACCTAGGATCGAGCTCTAGCAGGTCGCTCTGGGAATGCTCGATCACCTCAGCCATGCGCTCGATCCCCGTCAGGAGCCCGGTCAAGGTCACCTGCATGGCGGTGTGTTCGCGGACCGCCGCTTCGTATTCGCGCCAGAACGAGGCCACCTCTTCGGGGCTCGCCCCTTCCAGCGCGCCCCTCTTCTGCGTGCCAGAGAGGGGCTTGACCTCGAAGCTCTGCGGTTCGCTCAGCATTCGGGTTTGGCCATCGGACTGCACCGCGAGGGCGACCTGGTAGGTGCCGGGCGCCACCATCAGCCCGCGGGGGGGGCTCCCCCAAGCCGGCGGCGGCGGTTCGATCGTTTCGACCGCGTTGGGGGTGGGGTAGCGGAGGTCCCAGGCGACCCGGTGGAAACCGGCCCCGGTGGGCCCCGGGATCCGCCGGACGATCCGGTTCTCGGCGTCCCGCACGATCAGCCAGACGTGGGGTGCAGGCTCTCTGAGCTCTTGCTCCACGGCGTCCCAGCCCGGGAAGGTGACCGCCTTCCCGTCCTTCACCGCGGCCTTCTCCTGACCCTGCCGCACCGTTTCGCGGGTTTCGAGATCGTCCTTCAGGTAGTAGGTGACCACCGCTCCGAACGGAGGGTTGGGGGCCACGTAGTGGGCTGCCCCCTGGTCGCCGCGGCCGGGCTCGAAGGCCAGGTGGGGCCGGGGGAAGTACCAGTGGGCGTCGCGGGGGGCGAAGAGGGTCGCCTCCTGGGCGAGCTGCTCTTTGGAGATCCCCCGCAGGGGGGTGTAGTCGTCGAGGATGTAGAAGCTGCGCCCGAAGGAAGCGCCCACCAGATCGTTCTCACGGCGCTGGATCGCCAGGTCGCGGAACGAGATCGTCGGCACTCCGCCCTTGAGCTGGGTCCAGTTCCCCCCGGCGTCGACGGAGAAGTAGATGCCGAATTCGGTGGCGGCGAAGAACAGCTCCGGGCGGACGTGGTCCTGCACCAGTCGCCACACCAGGGTGCGCTCCGGAAGGTTGCCGCGCATGGAGGTCCAGGTCCGGCCCCGGTCTTGGCTGCGGAGGAGGTGGGGGTCGAACTCGCCGAATTTGTGGTTGTCCAGAGCCACGTAAACAGTATCGGCGTCGAAGAGGTCCGCCTTGATGTCGTTGACGAAGGCCCCGTCGGGGACCCCCGGCAGCGAGCCGACCTCGACGGCCCGCCAGCCGTCGCCGTCTTCGGACTGTGCCCCCGGCTCGAAGACCTGGATCAGGCCGTCGTCGGTGCCGGCGTAGATCAGACCTTCCACCAGCGGCGACTCCGCCAGGGAGGTGATGGTGTTGTAGGTGGACATGGCGGAGATGTCCCAGGCGTTGTCCCAGCTCTGGGTCTGCCCCATGATCGGCAGGGCGAGGCGCTCCTGGTCGCGGGTCAGGTCCCCGGAGATGGCCTCCCAGCTGTCCCCCCGGTTCTCGCTGCGCCAGACCCGGTGGGAGGCGAAGTAGAGCCGCGTCGCCTGGTGGGGGCTGACCAGGATCGGGGCATCCCAGTTGTAGCGCTCGGGACCTTCCCCCGGGCCCGGCTGGGGCTGGATGTCGATGATCTCGCCGTTGGTGCGGTCGGTCCGGGTCAGGTAGCCCTGCTGGCGCTGGGCGTAGACGATGTCGGGGTTGCCGGGCTCGGTGGCCGGCTGGTGGCCGTCCCAGTCGAGGATGATGCCCCAGTCGGAATTCTGGATACCGTGGACGTTGTCCGTGCGGGACGGACCGCCCTGGGTGGCGTTGTCCTGGGTGCCGCCGTAGACGTTGTAGAACGGCTCAGCGTCGTCCACCGCCAGCTTGTAGAACTGGGTCACCGGCAGGTTGGCCATGAAGCGCCAGTGTTCCGCCAGGTCGAAACTCTCGTAGAGCCCACCGTCGGTCCCCACCAGGAGGTAGTCCGGGTCATCGTCCCGGAAGGCCATGGCGTGGTTGTCCGAATGCTTGGAGGTCTCCTTCATCCGCCAGAAGTTCTTGCCGCCGTCCTCGGAGACCTGCATGCGAACGTCCGCGAGGTAGATGCGGTCGAACTTGTGGGGCGAGGCGTAGAGCTCCTGGTAGTAGTGGGGACCGGTGCCCCCGGAGACCGTGTCGGAGCGCTTCTCCCAGGAGGACCCCCGATCGGTCGATCGGTAGACAGCCCCCGTGCGTCGATCGAGCTCGATGGCGGCGTAGAGGACATCCGGATCCTGGGGAGAGATGGTCAGGCCGATCTTGCCCATCGATCCCTGGGGGAGGCCCCGGGTCAGCTCTTGCCAGGTGCGCCCGCCGTCGGTGCTGCGGTGCAGCCCCGTGCCCGGTCCGCCCCCAAGGTAGGCCGCCACGTTGCGGTGACGCTGCCAGGTGGCGGCGTAGAGGCGGTCGGGATTCCGCGGATCGATGACTAACTCCGTGGCGCCGACCCACGCCTCGTCCCCCAGGACCCGCTCCCAGGTCTCGCCGCCGTCGGTGGTCAGGAAGACGCCCCGCTCTCCCCCTTTGCTCCACAGGGGTCCTTGGGACGCCACCCAGACCGTGTCGGAGTCCTCGGGGTGGACCACGATCTCAGCGATGTGCTCGCTCCGCTCCAGACCCTTGTGGACCCAGGTCGCGCCGCCGTCATCGCTGCGGTAGATCCCGTCGCCGAAGCCCACGTGCCGACCGCCGACGTTCTCCCCCGTGCCGACCCAGACCACCTCCGGGTCCTGCGGGTCGAGGGTGACGCAGCCGATGGAGTAGGAGGGCTGGTCGTCGAAGATCGGGGTCCAGGTGACGCCGGCGTTGCGGGTTTTCCAGACCCCGCCGGAGCCCACCGCGACGTACCAGAGGTTGTCGTCGTCGGGGTGGATGGCGATGTCCGCGATGCGGCCCGCCATCAGCGCCGGTCCGATGCTCCTGAGCTCGAGACCCGCGAAGCGCTCGGCGCTCAGGAGGTCTTCGTCGGCGGCAACGGCGGCCGGGGGGACGGCGAAAAGGCCGAAAATGAGGACACTGAGGGCGATGCCGCGTCTCAGGGTGCTGGTGGATCCAACCATGGTCTCGATCTCCTTTGTGCTCCAGGGGAAAGGCGTGGGCCTGGATTGTAGCGTCTTCTATGGAGCGGGCGGGGAGGGCCGACAAGAGTGGGGCGACTCGGGTCTGGATCCCCGAATCGTTGGCGGGCCGCGGTTTAGGCCGCCCCTGTGGTAACGCCTGCCGTCCGTTTAGACCCACCGCTGAGATCGGCTCCGCCGCGGACCACGAGAACGCCCGCCCAGAGACCGTAGATGCCGATGGCGACCGGAATGGCGAGGGGCTGGTCAAGGCCTTGAAGCCTAAAGTCCACCATGGCAGCGGACGCTGCATTCAGCGCAGCATGGAAGACGCAGGCAAGCAGGACACTGCCCCCGGTACGGAGGGAGAGCCAGGTCATCACGATGCTCAGCATGAGCGTGAAGACGCAGAAGCCGAGAGTCCAAGGGGCCAAGGGCTGGCCCATCAGACGCCAGGGCTCGGCGAGAAATAGGGTCAAGTGCCAAGGTCCCCACAGAGCTCCTAGGATCAGGGCCGCTGGGAGGGGGCGATAGCGTGCCAGAAGGGCAGGAAGAGCGTACCCACGCCAGCCGATCTCTTCGCAGGGCACGATCAAGAGAACGAAGAAGAAGGCGCCCGCCAGGCGTCCCCAGCCCTGGAAACCGAAGCCGACCGCGGGTCCGGAGACGAGCTCCAGAATCTCCGCCCCGAGAAAGGCGAGGGGGATAGGCAGAAGGGCAGCCGCGTAGGTCCACGGGGGAACCCGCCAGTGGAGCAGGGATCCGTAGAGCCCCTTCAGGCCCGCCGGTCCGAGATCCTTAGCTGTCAGCAGGGTCGCGGCCATGAGCGGCCCATAGTAGCCGGCGAGAATCAGCGCGGTTTGGACAGCGACTGACGGCGTGAGTGGGAGGTCATCTCGGATCAGATAGATCCCCTGGGCACCGAACGTGATGGCGTAGGCCAATCCGAAGAAGGGGAGGAGCCGGCGGGGGGCCTGTGCGTCGGTGGTAGGGTTCATGGCTGAGGGGGCAGACGGAGTTCAAGGATATCCCGGCACGACCGCTTCGACGTGTGTGCGACGGTGGGAACGGCCCCGCCAAGCTCGTCCCTGCAATCTGCCAGGGCAGGCGGGCGGTTCGAACCTGAGAAGGCGGGGCGACGAGTTGGGGAGCTACTTGCAGATGCACCCGACCGGGTAGCAGCCGCCGAGCAGTCCGTAGTTGGGGTCGTAGCCGCAGTCGGCGTCGACCGTGCAAGGGGCTCCGTAGCCTGGGCAATAGCCCGGCGCGTTCGGTCTACAGATGCCGGATGAGCCGCGGTTGTAGATAAACCGGATCTCGGTAGAGGATAGGGCCCTTTTGTAGATCTGGAGCTCGTCGAGACTGCCGCGCCAAAAGTCGGTCCAGTTCAGTGAGTCGGAGGTGCCAATGTACAGGTCCTGGGAGTTGCTGAGGGTCCCCTGGACGCTCTGCGGATTGGCGGTTAGGCGCTTGATCCCGTCGAAGTAGAAGGAGTAACCGGTGGAGCTGTTGCGATCGACCGTGAAGGCGATCAGATGCCATCGATCATCGTCGGCGTTCACGGATGTGGGATAGGTCGACAGTGTGTTGTAGCCGTCGCCTAGGGAGGTAGTCAGCAACCCGCCGATTAGGACGCTATAGCCGTAGTTCCGGACCGGACCCGGAGCGGATTTGTCGAGCAAGACTCCGGCGAGGTGGGTGGGAGGGACCCGCGTCCACATCACGATCGAGAAGTCACCGGTGCCGAAGTCGATGTCGCTGCTATCCGGGACCCGCAGATAGTCGTTGGGCCCGTCGAAGTAGGCTGCCTTGCCGACCTTGCCGGTGGTGGTCGAGATGCCTCCATGCTTGTAGGCGTTGTTGCCATTGATGAGATCCGAGAAGGTGGACGATGAGGTCTCCTCGAAGGGCCAGAAAGCGACCATCCCCGATGGCATAGGCAGGCAGGGTACGGGCATGCAAGCACCGCAGTCCAGTCGGCAGTTGTCGCAAGACTCAAACGGCGGCTCGCAAAGACCGTTGCCACAGTCGATACACAAGGCTCGGTTGCCGAACAGGCTGTCGTCGGGGAACAGGATGTGGTCGTCGCAGCTATCGATGGATTCCACTGGAGCCGAGGCGAGACAGCCGAGAAGGACCAGAATCGAAGCGAGAGCGAGGGGGCGCATGCGGATCTCCTTGGGTCGAGGGCAAAGCGGCGGGCTGCGGCTACGGGTTGCCGTTCGGAGGACGCCGGGTTGCGCGGCGAAGACAGGGCGTCGGGCGTAGGCACCGGCCGTCTGTGGGAAGGGATCCTCCACGGGCAGCGACCGAAGCAAAGAGTCTTGGCTGCAGGGAGGTGTCTGGGGTATCAGGGCCAGAAGTATAGCTTGGCGTCATTGGGCTGCTGCCGCTGAGCTGCTGCCGGCTAAGCTCCCCATGCCATTCAAGCCCACTCCCCACTCGAAGGCCCCGGCGTCGGGTTGACCGTCCCGCGGGGTGCCGTCGATCGCTACTGGGCTGGAATGGGTCGGGTGACCGCTGTTGACCGTGGCGGCGTTCTCGCCGCTCGGAACAAGGTTCCAGGCCTCGGGGTCGGTGAAACCGGGGCCGATTCCGCTCGGAAGCCCGCCAAGCTCCTCGTGCGGTCAGGGTCGGCGGGTCCGATCGGAATCGGGGTGCGGAGATGGGAACGGATTTGGGGGCGATGGCTCTGCGCCTAAGCCTGTGCAAAAGTACTTGCGATGAGACATTTGGTCAAAGTATATTGCGCGCGAAATCTCTGCCCCCTACCGCGGGCGAAGCCCCTTGCCGGGTCGGTTCCTGAATCGGATGGGCCGGCCAGGCCTCAACTGTCCTTCTCAAGTTTGGAGTGAAGACCTAATGAAGAAGTCCGTGTGCTCGAGAACATTGTTGTGGGTCATCTGGGGTGTTTTTCTCGCCACGGTCAGCTGGGCGAATCCGGATCAGCCGAACGACCGGACGGCCGTCCTCGTCGACTGGATCGACTACAACTTAGGGGTGTTCGTCGAGACCGCGCCTTTCGTCTCGGGGGACGGAACCATCGACGGCAACATCGAGGAAGTTGCGTTCGCCGTCAAGGCGGATTCCTCCAGTCCCGACCCTGTCGATCTCAGGGATTACAAGATTTTGCACATGGAGGTCGATCTCTACAGCGATGCGATTATCCCCCTAGGGTTGTTCCGATCCGGGTTGTACACCCTCAAGTACAGCAACTGGGGAAACCACCACTTCGGCGGCGGGGAGATGGAGATCGTCATCGGTTACAACAATCTCTTCGTGTCGCGGCATGCCCATAACCTTTCGCGAGTGCCGAAGCTCAGGGCTTTGTGGCAAGGGGGGGGCTACTATCTCTACCTTCAGTACGACAAATACATCCTGACCAACGGAACCTACCCCAGGTCGAACCTTCTCGAGCTGACGATCAGTATCGAAGGAAACCACGGAGTCCATCAGCACTACAACCTTCCCTACGTGGCGGACTCGTGGATCGTGCCGGAACAGGAGGTCGTCGCCATCCGAGGCGGAACGTATGGCCAAGGACGGACCACCTTCGACCGGGAGGTTTGGGTCGGAGATTCGCCGGTTCTGACTGAAGCAAGCGTTGCGCCCATCTTCGCAGGCTTCCTCGGCCGAGGAGACTCGACGTCGGGAGCGGTCTTGGCGTCCGGAGACAACACGATTGCCGCTGGGAAAAACGCCGTTGCGATCGGAGACAGTACGTTCGCTATGGGTGAGCACTCGACGGCGATCGGCCTGAAAGCGGCTGCTTCTGCCCCCCATAGCTTGGCCCTCGGTAGCCATAGCCGGGCGCTTGCGGGTGGGTCGATGGCCATGGGCTGGGGGGCCGTGGCGAGTGGGGGCTTCTCCTCGGCTAGTGGGGCCCATAGCGAATCCAAGGGTGACTACTCGATGGCTGCGGGTACCGACCTGGTGGCCTACTCTCGCTCCGAAATCGCCCTTGGGTTCCTGAACCGTTTCTCCGAGGGGGATCGCTACGCGTGGCGGCCCCTGGACACGCTTTTGACCCTGGGGAACGGTGATGCCGCTAGCGGCTCGCGGAGCAACGCCATCGAGACCTTGAAGAACGGTAGGACGACCCTCACCAACAAGTATTGGGCGGCGACCGCCCCCGGACTCGTCCCCGTCGACGCCGACGCCTCCTCCGGCGAAGCGCTCGTCGTCGAGGGACATACGCGCTTGAAGGGCAGGGTGATTCTCGAACAACCCCAGGGCGATATCTCGATGGGGATCTTTGGAAACGCTCCCTGAGCCCCGAGCCAATCGAGACCTCAAGATGATCCTCGAAACGCGCCCCACGGCTCATTTGCGTCCTCAGATCCTGCCCATCGTTGTCGGCTTCGCCGTATTCCTGGCACTTGCCCACACATCGGTCGCCGTCGACTGGTGGGTCGAGGGAGAGTCGCCGGTCCTCGTCGCCGGAGCGGAGCAGAACGACCTCGGCGTCGCCAACCTGGGACAGGGCAAATGGATGGCGATCCGAGCCATTGAGGCTTTGTACCCGGTCCATCCCGAGATGGCACGCGCCATCACCGAAGACCTGAGGGTTGCCCAGGCCCTCGATGTCGAAGCGGAGCTCGCCGAACCGGCGAGCCCGGAGCGGCATCGGGAGCACCAGGTGCCCCTTCTCCTCGGGCACCTCAAGGCCCTGGCAAAACCTTTCTACGACCGACTCAACCTCCTTGATCCCGCCTGGGTCCTGGATCAGCTCCATCGGAACGGGTTGACCGTCGAAGGAACCCACTACTGGAAGGTCTTCGGCGACCCGAACTATGTGGAAGGGGGGTATTACCCGTGGAATCCGGAGACGCCCCCGGCCCAGAACCAAGGTGTCGCGGCCATCGGGCAGCTGAAGGTCGTCCTGGCCCTGAGGTTCAGTGAGCTGCCCGTCTTGGACAGCGACGGCGACGGGCTGCCCGACGCCTGGGAGCTCGAACACGGAATCGACCCCTACGACGACGGAAGCGGCGATCCCAAGAACGGCCCCGACGGAGATCTCGACGGTGACGGATCGACCAACGGGGAGGAATTCGATCGGGGTACGGATCCCACCAACCGCGATTCCGATGGGGACGGCCTAGAGGATCCGTTCGACTCGGATCCCAACTCCCCGGAGTACGGGCTCCTCAACGCCAACTTCGACGAAGAACCCGGCGGCGAGCCGGTCGAAACCTGGTCGAAGGCCAAACTATGGCCGGCGGGGCAGGTTAGGGGCTGGCAGTCCTTGTCGGGGGAGACGATCGAGTTGAAGCGTGAAGACGGCCGAGAGTTCGGCGAACCCAATGATTACTCCGTCGAGCTCCACGGGCATTTCACCACACCCGACGCCTCCGACACCTCCCACGGAGTGACGCAGGATTTCAAGATGCTGCAGGGGACCTCGCAGAGCTTCCTTCTGCGGTACAAGGGGAGAGAAGATCCTGATCCCGCCGCCCAGCATCCGGATCATCAGCCCGTTCCATTCGAAAAGGCCGACAACGAGTTCACTCTCTGGCTTTCTTTGGGTGGGACGCTACTGGTCGATGGGCAAGAGGCCGAGCTGGGGAAGCATACCTTCAACGGTAAGGTCGACGAGTGGAGCTATGCGACGGTCACCATTGATGTGCCTTTCATTCCGCTTCCGATTGGAGACCTTCTAGTGGTTGATCTGACCCTGACGCTCGAGCCTTCGAAGCTAGGCAATGGGAATACTTTCGGAAGCTATGTCGACTTGATTCCGATTCAAGCCATCGACAAAGACTCGAGGGCGCTGTCGGAGATCTCGATCTCCAAGATGCTCGGGAGCAGCGGTGAGCCGACCTACTTCGCGGCCGAGAATCTAGACCGTTTCCGGATTCGCCTCTTAGGGGGCTCGGGAATTCCCTTGGAGGGACTCTGGGTCGAGACCGTAGGGGGCGGGACTCAGGGGAGCCTTTACTACGACGACCCAGAGCAAGAGGTCCTTGTGAGGAAGGAAGGAGTGAGTTGGGAGACCTTCGATCATGTGTTGGTGCCGAGTCGCGAGGACGACAGGCTCCGGAACGACGAGGAACTCCTGGATGATTCCCACGTCGCCTCAGTGGACTCGGATTTCGTCGTCACCAAGTTGAAGATCGATGGGGAGCAGTACGATACGAATGTACACTTCGATGTCAGGTACGTTGGGGACATCCGGGTTCAGGAGTTCTTTTTACCCGATCAAAACGCCAGCCCTCATACCCCCATGGGTATCTATAGGATGGTGCCCGAGATATTCGCTCAGGTGGGGATCAAAGTACTTTTCTTCAGGGAAGAGTTGTCCAGCGATCAAGAATGGGATCTGCTCAATGGGAGCCATTACGATCCAGAAGACGGGTTCTCGTTTCTCGATTTCTTCGCCGTGCAGTCGATCTTGGGTGACCCTGAAAATTCTGTCATTCAAGTCTTCTACGCCCACAGCATTGCAGCGGATGAGGAGGGGCTCGAGAAGATCCCGGGATTCTCCTTTGGAGACGGTCTCTTCGCTTCCTGGTTCTTGCCCAATGCGTCCCGGACCGTCGTCATCTCCGGAAGGCCCAGATTCAGTCCGAACCCAATACGCAACAAGGTCGACCAGTTCCTTCTGTCCCACCACATCCTGAAGGCCGCCGGAGGCGACGGATTTGTCGGGATGGTCTACTCGGAAGACCCGTTCAACATCCTCTTCAACTTTCGCGGCGCGGAGCGCGGATCGTGGGAGTGGTATGAAGACTTCTATGCTCCAAAGAGGCTGACGGAAGAGCAAGAACAGCAGATCCTCGAAGGGGGGACGGTTTCCTTTCGCTTGCCGCGAGTGCCCTGAGTTCCGCTGGTGAAGCGGAAGGAATGCCTAGAACGAAACATTAGGACTGCAGAGGCCCAG
Source organism: Acidobacteriota bacterium (assembly GCA_038748685.1). Taxonomy (GTDB): domain Bacteria; phylum Acidobacteriota; class Thermoanaerobaculia; order Multivoradales; family J023; genus JAUIJL01. The sequence goes on from JBCDIS010000025.1 coordinate 15,931, forward strand.
GCTCCGTGAACTGCCACGGAGCCTGGGCATCCACTCACGGTTCCGCCCAGGCGGTGCGATCCCCGGACTCGAATCCGTCCGCGAAGATTAGGCCCACGCCCCATTCGAAGGCCCCGGCGTCGGGTTGACCGTCCCGCGGGGCGCCGTCGATCGCTACTGGGCTGGAAAGGGTCGGGTGGCCGCTGTCGACCGTGGCGGCGTTCTCGCCGCTCGGAACAAGGTCCCAGGCCTCGGGGTCCGTGAACCCGGGGTCGATCCCATTCGAGTTGCCGTCGAATCCGCTGGCGGTCTGCCAATCGAGCAGGGATCCCATTCCATGGGCCCACTCGGCCGCCGGCGCCGAGGGGTGGAAGCAGAGGCTGTGGTCGATGTCGAGGTAGGCGCTGGACGGTAGATCGGTGTCCTGGCAGTTGAAGGAGGCGCTGGTCCCCGCGTAGTGGATCGCGTTGCTCGCCAGGACGTGACCGCTACCTTCGCCGTTCAGCCGGATCCCCGTACCGCCGCTTTCGGCGCCGATGTAGATGGAGTTGTTGCGGATGACGACGGCGTCCATGGGGAGGTCGTTCGGCCCGCGGGTCCGGTCGGGGGCCGCGATCCCCCTGGTGTTGAAGGGGTTCTGCTGGATGACGACGTTGTTCTCGATGACGCAGTCGTCGCAGCTGGCGACGCCGATCCCGACGTTGCCGACGTTTCGGACCACGTTGCCGCGAATGGTGACACCGACGAACGACTCTGCTTCGGAGTAGCCGGGGTCGACGGCGATGCCCCAGCACCCCGGCCCTGCCCTTCCGACGTCTTCCCAGACCTCGTTGTCTTCGATCAGCAGGTTCGTGTACTCACCATGGACCACCAGCGAAACCCCACGGCAGACCCCCCCGTGGTCCAGGTCGGACCGGTAGAGGCGGTTGCCGACGACCCGCATGCCGTCCACCGGTGTGCCCTGGGAGCCGCTGAGGTAGATGTTGTGGTCGAAGACCTCCAGGCTTCCGTTGCCTTCGAAGTACGAGTCGAGGATCTGGCTACCGTTGGACCCGCCGAGCCAGCCCTGGCTCTCGTTGTGGAGGATCGTCGAGGCCTCCAGCACGATCCGCTCATTGCGGCCGTCGCAATCCGGGTCGGGGCCGCAGGGGTTGGAACGGGCCAGGTGCACCCCGATCCGGAAGCCGGAGATGGACACGTTCCGGATCGTGACGTCGTCGATGTCGTTCTGGAGAAAGAACCCGTTCGACAGGCCCGTGGTGCTGCGCACGTCGAGGGTCTCGAACACATAGCCTTCTTCGTGCTCGGCGTTGCCTCCGTCGGCGAGGGAGAACCCATGGGCACCGTCCAGGCGGTTGAAGATGGGGCGGGGGTCCTCCGGGCTCCCCCAACTCGGAGCGTAGGCGCCGACGACGCAAGGGTTCTCGGCCCGGCAGGCCCTATTGACCCAGCGTGAACCGACCCCCGAGACGTCCCAGGCGCCTCCCCGACAGAAGTGGATCCGATCCCCCGGGGCAAGGTCGGCGAAGGCGGTGCGGGCCCCCTCGTAGCTTTGCCAGGGAAGGGCTTCGGTGCCGGGGTTCCCGTCGTCCCCCGGAACACAGGCTGTGGCGGAGTCGGCGGCGCAATCGCAGACGAAGCGCTCCACCGCAAGGAGCGGGGAGGACAGAAGAGAGACGGCGGGCAGAAGAACGGCGAGCAAAGGAAACCAGCGCATAGGGGTCATAGGTCCTCGGCGGGAGCCCCGGTCCTGCCCCGGGGTCGATTCAGATGGGTGTCCAAGGGTGACCGGACCCTGGGGGTTTGCGAGGGTTGGCGGGCTGATCATGGAAACACCTGGCTCCAGGCGTCCAGGTCCCCGGACTCGAAACCGTCGACCAGCAGGGCTTCGCTGCGGACGATCAGGACGCCGCCGGCCTGCGACAAGCCACCCTCCGATTCTCGACCCGGGACGCCGATCACGAGATCGCAGGCGCCGCCGCCCGAGAAGCGACCGGTGGCCAGGGAGAGGCCCAGCTCGTCTCCCGCCTCGAGGGTCAGCAGGAAGAACCCGTTCCACAGCTGGGCGCCGGTGGACTGTAGCCCGGCCGCGGCGCCCCGCAGCACGGCCACGTTGCCGGCGTTGACCACCCCGAGCACGTTGTCCCGGGGCAGACCGATGGCCAGCTCGTCGAAACCGTCGCCGTTGAAGTCCGCGGCCGCCAACACATCTCCGAACCGATCGAAGACGGCGACCTCCGGGCTGATCAGGCTCTCGAAGAAGACCTGGCTCTGAAAAGTCGATAGTCCGAGGGGGGTGCCGTAGAGCACCTGCACGGCGCCGGACTCCTCCGGGCCGAACTGCGACTCGCCGGGGACCCCGATGGCCAGGTCGAGGTGCGGGTCGCCGTTGAACCGGCCGAAGGCGAGGGCGCTGCCGAATTCGTCGCCCTCCCCCGGCGCCCCCAGCACGCCTTCGACGGCTTGGGTCCAATACACCTGGTCCGAGGAGATGACAACGCCGTCGACGGCGCCCGGCAGCACCTGGACCGCGCCGGCTCCGTCGGTGGTGCCCACCAGGTCCCCCGGGCTGCCCACCACCAGATCCCCCACGCCGTCGCCGGTGGCGTCACCGATGGCGAGGGCGGAGCCGAACCGATCCCCGGGGGAGGCGAAGCCGAAGACGTTCTCGACATCCTGGTGAAGGTATTGATCCCCCTGGTCCGTCAGCCCGGCGGTGCCGCTGGAAAGCACGATGTTCACGGCACCGACGTCCGCAAAGCCGCTCACGGCTTCACCGGGAACGCCGACGGCGAGGTCCGGAAAAGGGTCGATGCCGAGCCGACCGGCGGCGAGGGTAGCGCCGAACTGATCCCCGGTCTCCGGCCCCCCGATCAAGGCTCGCTGATCGAAGAAGTCCACGCGGAAGACATCGAGGCCGAGCCCCGCGCTGCCGTAGACCACCGCGACCCTGCCGGCATTTTCGCGACCCTCCATATCTTGCCCTGGAATCCCGATGGCCAGGTCCGAGACGCCGTCGAGGTCGAAGTCGGCGGCGGCCAGGGCGGCCCCGAAGCGGTCGCCGGCCTCGGAAGTACCTCCGATCAAGCCGATCTCGGCGAAGGACTGGTTTGGGGCGGAGCCGGAGGAGATCCCGCCGGGGCCACCGAAGTGGATCCGCACCCGACCTGCGCTCGGCAGCCCGCCGCTCAGCGGGACAGTCTCGTCCGGAACCCCGACGGCCAGATCGTCGATCCCGTCGCCGTTGAAATCGCCGACGGCCACCGCCTCGCCGTTGCGGGCTTGGACCCTGTCGCCGGGAATCCAGGCGCGATCCTTGAGGCCGAGCTGAGCCTCGGCGGCCGGTGGGGTGGCGAAGGCGGTGAGCAGGCACGCCATCACGGGTCCTAAGGAACGGAGGGGGGACGGGCGTCGGGTGGGGGAATCTCGCCTTTGCGGGGAGCCTTGCTTCACGATGTTGGACCTCGATGCAGTGGGTGGAAGCGGTCTTGGGCGTCGTTCTTGCCGAAGGTGGGGAGCAATCTGCGGCAACGCTTGCATCGTGATATGTAAATGTAATGATCGGAGACTTAGGCAGACCTTAGGTTTCCCTAATGGGCCGGTGCCCTTGGTACGATTCGTTCCCGCCAGGGGCGATGGGGCTAGACGATGGACGACACGATGGGATCGCAGCACGACGGGCCACTAGAGATCGGTGAATGCCGGGTCGAGCCTTCTTTGCTGAGGCTCCATCGCGACGGAGAGACGCGGCGCCTGGAGCCCAAGGCCATGGAGCTCCTCCTCTTCCTAGCCCAGCGTTCGCCGCAGGTGGTCTCCCGCGCCGAGATCTTCGAGGAGGTCTGGGAGGGGAAAGCCGTCGTGGACGAAACGCTGTCCCGGTGCGTTTCGCTCCTGCGCCAGGCCCTCGGTGACGACGCGCAGGCCCCCCGGTACATCGAGACGATTCCCCGCCGGGGCTACCGTCTGATGGCGGAGGTCACGTACCCCGCCGCGGAGGCCGCGGAGGCCGCGGAGACCCCGGAACGGCCGGAGGCGGCCGCGGGGGCGGTTGCGGAGCCGACGGGGGAGCCCGGGCCCACGGGCCCGAGCCGCTGGCGTCGGTTCGGCTCCGCGGCGGTCGTCGCCGCGATCTTGGCCATGCTGGCGGTGCCGTGGATCGGGGGGCTTCGCACGGCGGACGCCCCGACGCGGGAGGCCCCGTCCCGGCTGGCGGTCCTGCCGTTCGACAACCTGAGCGGCGACCCGGGGGATCAGTTCGTCGCCGCCGGCCTGACCGAAGAGCTGATCCACCAGCTGGCGCGTCTATCGGGGCTGAGGGTCGTTTCCAAGACGTCAGTGACCCGCGAGGGGGTCGCCGAAGGGGAGGCGGGGGAGATCGCCCGGCGCCTGAATTCCGACTACCTCGTCGAAGGCTCGGTCCTGGTGGTGGGCGAGCGGTTGCGGATCACGGCGCAGCTGATCTCACCTGAGCAAGACTCCCCCCTTTGGTCGGAGGTCTACGACAGCTCCATCGCCGATGTCCTGGACCTGCATCGGGAGGTCGCGCTGAGCATCGCGGGACAGGTCGAGGCGCGGCTGACCCAGCCCGAGAGAGAGTACCTGGGCCGCTCCCGGTCGGTGGACGGGAGGGCCTACCGGCTCTACCTCGAAGGCCGGAGCCAGCTCAGCCTGCGAACCGCCGACTCGGTCCAGGGCGCCCTGGGGGCTCTGCTGAAGGCGGTCGAGCTGGACGAGGACTTCGCCGAAGCTTGGGCCGCCCTGGCGGATGCTCACCTGCTGAGCGACCCCTATCTCGAAGCCGTCCAGGCCCACGCCTACGCCCAGGCGCAGGCGGCGATCGACCGCGCCCTCGACCTCGATCCCGGTTCGTCCTCCGCCTACGCCTCCCTCGGTCAGCTCAGGCTGCTACGCGACTGGGATTGGGGGGGCGCCGAGGCGGCCTACCGGAGGGCCATCGAGCTCGAACCGAGCTACGCCCAGGCGCACCAGTGGTTCTCCGAGATGCTCTCCCTCGCCGGGCGGCATGAAGAGGCCTTGGAAGAGATCCGGATCGCCGTTGAGCTCGATCCGCTGTCCCCGCTGGTGCATGCCGCCTGGGGGCAGCGCCTCAACGCTGCCGGACGGTACCGGGAAGCCCTGGAGCAGCTCGAGCAAGCGGATGTCCTGGGGGCGACCTTCAAGTGGCACCTGCGGGAGGTCGCCCTCGCCTACCGGCGTTTAGGGATGGCGGACGCGGCACTCGCGGCGCGCATCGAGCACGTCCGCCGCAGGGGCGCGTCGGAGGAGGAGCTCGCGTCGCTCATCGCCGCGACCGAGGCAGAAGGGATCTTGGGATTCTGGCGCTGGCTGGCGCCGCGTCTCCTCGCCCCGAAGGCCGCCGAACCGGTGCTGATCGCCGAGGCCCTCGCCGGCCAGGGGGACTACGAGGCCGCCCTTCCCTGGCTTCAAACGGCGGTGCGCAAGCGTGGATCCTGGTTCCCCCACATGCAGAAGAGCCCCGCCTTCGACGGCCTGCGCCAGGATCCCCGGTTCCAGCGGCTGCTCGACGAAGCGCTGCCCCCGGGCTGAAGCCCGGGGACGGCGACTGTGACCTGAGGAGCGTCAGTCTTCGACGTATCCCCAGACGACGAAGACGTCTTGGCTGTTCACCGAGACGGCTCCGCCGCAGGCCGCAGCGGTCTGGAGTAGCCGCTGCGCCGCTGCGTTGCTACTGGTCTGGCCGAGGGTCTTCCAGACGAAGCCGGGCTTGTTGGTTTGGTTGTCGTCATTTCCCCAAACGACGAAGGCGGTTTTGTCGTGGTTGACGGAGACGGCGGCCTGACTGCCGATGCCTTCGTTGTTGAGCAGGGTGACGACGTCGCTGTTCTGGTCGCCGGATCCGATCACTTTCCATTGCGTGGTCATGGTAGCTCCAATGCTCTGGCCGGGGCCGGGCCTCGGCCGGGTTCAAGGGGGGCGAGGGTCGATGTCTCGCTTCGGCAGAGGAGATAGCAGGCCCCGTGCCAAGGGGGGCGGAGGCCAGGTTCGTTGCCGAAAAGCATTGGAAAGAAGAGGTTTAGGGGATTGCCGTCGCGCTGGAGGAGGGGCGCGACGGGCGGCGGGGGACTGTCCGGGAAGGTCCGGAGATGTTCACGGACGTTCGGGCAGCGGGGGAGGGGTGAACACCGAGGCCCCTTCACCGGGGGCGCACCGGGCCAGGGGCGGACCGCCTTCCCCTGGGCAGGCCGGGTCCACGTCGGCAACGGGCGCCAGGCCCAGGCAGCAGGCGACCAGGGACGCCGTCAGTACGCGGCAGGGGTCGATGCTGGTGGCCTTCATGGCCGGGAGGAGGGCCACCCCGTAGGCCACCGCCAACAGCAGGCCGCTGACCCCCAGGAAGACCCAGGGCTCGTGGGGTTGAATGCCGTAGACCAGGCTGCGCATCAGGCCCGAGAGGGCGAGGGCCGCCGCCAGACCGACGGCCCAGCCCACCACCACGAAGCGCGTCAGATGCAAGAAGGCCCAGCGCCAGACCCGGCCCCGGGACCCTCCGAGGGCGAGGCGGATCCCGATCTCCTTGGTCCGGCAGGCCACCGCCTGGGAAAGGACGCCGAAGATGCCCACCGCCGCCAGGGCCAGGGCGACGGCGGCGAAGATCAGCAGGATCCGGAGGGGAAGGCGGACCGAGATCAGCGAGCTGTCGATGGCCTCGGCCAAGGTCGAGGCCCAGAACAGGGGCGTTTCCGGATCGAGTCCGTGGACCCGCTGACTCAGGGCGGGGAGCAGGCCGGCGAGGGTCTCGGCGCGGACGAAGAGGTGCAGGAAGCTTGCGTCGTACTGCTGGATCGGCAGGTAGAACGTACCCACCGGCTGCGGCTCGACGATCGACTCTTGGCGAATCTCCTCCACCACGCCGATCACCGTCCACCAAGTGTCGCTGGACTCCTCCAGGCGTACCCGCTGCCCGAGGGCATTCCCCGGGGGCCAGTGCCGGAGGGCGACGGCTTCGCTCACCACCATCACCCGCGGAGTGTCGTGCCGGTCGCCGTCGCCGAAGGTGCGACCGGCGAGCAGCTGGATATCCAGGGCGTCGAAGAATCCCGGGCTCACTGAAGCCTGGTAAGGGGCGGCGATGGGGTTGGGGTCCTCGCCTTCGGTGGGGGGGCGCTCGGGGGTGAGCACGCGACGGCTGCCGCTGCCGGAGAACGGCCGTAGGGTCGAAAGGGCCGCATGACGTACCGCGGGGAGACTCTCCACCTCGGTGAGCAGGGAATCGTAGAACCCCCGACGGTCCGCGGCCGATTCGTACCGCGCCGGTGGCAGTCTCAGGGCGCACGCCTGGACGTTTTCGGTGTCGAACCCGAGGTCTTCCGCCATCAGGTTCCGCAGGCTCACCGTCAAGAGGGAAGCCCCGGCCATCAGGATGAAGGCCACCGCGACCTGGGCCGCCACCAGCCCACCCCGCCAGCGGCCATCCTCTCCGCTGGCAGTGGACGCCCCCTGGCGCATGAGGGAGAAAAGGTCTTTGCGCCTGAGGATCCACGACGCCAGGAGGCTCGACACGGTCATGGACGCGAAGGCGATCAGGATCAATAGCCCAGCGGCGGAGGGGGAAAGGGAGAGCCGGGCGATCCGCGGAATCTCCCAGGGTTCGAACCTGGAGAGGAAGCGCAGCCCCCACATGCCGGTGGCGATGCCTACGCCGGCCCCCACCACCGTGACGAGGAGATTCTCGGTCAGAAGCTGGCGCAGCAGCCGGAGGCGACCGGCCCCGAGGACGTACCTCGTGGCCAGCTCCGGCAGGCGGCCCGTGATGCGGACCAGCTGGAGGTTCGAAAGGCTGATGCCGGCGATCAGCAGGACGAAGGCGGCGCCCGCCCCCAGCAACAGGATGAAGGGGCGGACCTCCCGCACCAGGTCGTCGTGCATCGGCGCCAGGTGCGCGCGATAGCCGGCCTGGGTCAGCTGGTTCGCAATGTCGGGGGACGCCCGCTCCAGGATGGACGCGTCTAGGGCCGTCAGCTCGGCCCGGGCCTGCTCCAGGCTGGCCCCGGGGGCGAGCCGCGCGATCATGCGGTAGTTGTTCCACAGCCGCGCCGCCTCCGCCCGCTGGTCGGGTCTGAACGCCAGCGGTAGCCAGAGCTCGGCCTCCCAGTCGGGAAACGAGAACTCCGGGCCGGTGACCGCGACCACGGTGTGGGGCACCCCTTCGACGGTCAAAGTCTTGCCCACCACCTCCGGGTCGCTGTCAAAGACCTGCTTCCAGAAAGTCGAGCTGATGACCACCTGCGGTGCCCGTCCGGGCAGGAGCTCCTCGTCGCCAAAGAAGGCGCCGAGCCTCGGCTGGGCGCCGAGGACCCGGAAGAAGGACGGCGAGACGCTCTGACTGAACGCGCGACCGATGACACCGATCTCGCCGTAGGCCTGGCTGCGGTTTTGGAAGACCGCCACCTCCTCCAGGGTCGCCAGGTGCTCACGACGATCGAGGAAGTCGACGGCGCTGGTCAATCCGCGCTCGGTGCCCGCCAGCGGATAGCTGTTGTAGATCGTCACCAGGCGGTCCGGCTCGGCGTAGGGGAGGGGCCGTAGGAGGACGGTGTCGGCGACGCAATAGATCAGGGTGAACAGGGCCATGGCCAGGGCCAGGGTCAGGGTGGACGCGGCGAAGAAGATCGGCCGCTTGCGCAGATCGCGGCCGGCGATCCTCAGATCCGCGAGGGCCGACTCCCAGGCCCGCGCCCGGTTTCGCCGTCGATCCACCGTGCCGGCGACGCGACGGCAGGAGTCTTCGATACGCGTCCGGTCGCCGAAGGTCCGCAGGCAATGTTGCCGAGCAGCCTCCGGGTCCCAACCCTCGTCCACCAGCTCCTGGGTCCGCATCTCCAGGTGGAACTCGATTTCATCGCGCACGTCCCGCTCCGTGTCGGTGCGGCTGCGGGTGATGCGGAAGGTCCTGCGAAAGAAGGGCTTGGCCATGGGGTCAGCTCCGATCCGCGGTCAGGACCGCCTGGACGGCGGTTTGATGCTCGTTCCAGCGGGCCGTCTCGGCCCGAAGGTGGTCCTTGCCCGGGTCGGTCAGCTCGTAGAACTTGGCTTGCCGACCGGTCTCCGTGAGCCCCCACTTGGATTCGAGCCAGCCCTTCTTTTCCAACCGGTGGAGCGCCGGGTAGAGGGCCCCTTCCTCGACCCTGAGAACTTCGGCGCTGGACTGTCGGATCCAGCGCCCGATGCCGTATCCGTGCAGCGGGCCCCAGACCAGGGATCGGAGCACGAGCAGGTCGAGGGTGCCGCTATAGAGGTTGCTTCCAGCCATGGGATTCCTTTCGACGCCAACTTTTTTCATCGCCAACTTTGATTTCGCCATCATACCCTGATGGCTTAGGTATCGTAGGCCTTCGATACCTAAGCCGTCAAGGGGTGGCGTGAAAGCCAACCGCGGCTACGGAGGGTCGGCGGCTCGGGAGCGCCTATCGCCCGATACCGGTACCGATCCCCATGTCAACGACGCTCCCCAACCGTTCTCCCCGGTTCAAAGCTCCACCGGCGGCATTTCGGTGCCGTAGACATAGCGCTCGAACCAGGGCTGCCAGTCGTCCTTGCCGGTGATCTGGTTCAGGATGTCGACCATGTGGCGGGTCGGCGCCCAGCGGTATTGGAACGATTTGAGGTAGGTGCGCATGAAGGCGACGAAGGCGCGGAACCCTTCCTGCTCGCTGCCCATGTCCCGCTCCAGCTTCTGCCGCATCGCGTGGATCACCAGGGGTCCCTTGTTGTAAAGCAACTCGTAGCGGGCGATTCGGTCGCGGTAGTTGTCGGTCTCGGGGGTCAGGAAGTTTGCGAGGTAGATGCTGCCGCCCTCGCCGATGTAAGCGGTTTGGGCACGCCACGACTCCACGATGTTGGCGAAGGTTTTGCGACCCTTGTTGCCGCCGTACATCACCTCCAGGCAGAGGGCTGCCGAGTAGGAGGCGAAACTTTCGGTCATCCACTGCTCTTCCAGCGAGTCCATTTTCACCACGTGACCCCACCACGCGTGGGCCACCTCGTGCACGTAGCGTTCGTTGAGGCCCTGGGAGAAGAACCTGCCGGCGGACGTAGAGTGGGAGTTGAAGGCCTCTTTGGTGATGAAGATCATGCCCGGAGGCGCCTGCCCGAAGCCCCAGGCGTTGATCTCGACGATGGTGAACTCTTTGAAGGGATAGGGAATGTTGAAGAGGTTCTTGTAGTACTCGGCCGACGCGAAGAAATTGTTGATCAACCGCTTGGCGCCCTTCTCCTTGCCCGTGGCATAGGTGGCCACGTGGCAGGTCAGGCCGTCCCGACTCTCCGAGTAGATGCGATAGTTGCCGGCTGCCAACACGGGGAACTGCATCGGGTGTTCGAGGCGTGTGCGTACGATGGCGTGGTCGCCCTCTTCCCTGCGCTCGACGACCTCTCCGGAGGCGAACGGGGTGAGGGCTTTGGGCACCCGCAGCTCCAGGTCCACCGTCGCCAGCTCGGCGTTGAGCTCGGGCTGGGGGTACCAGGCCCAGGTTCCCAGGGACCAGAAGTTGTCGCCCCCCGGGCGCCAGGCCAGGTCGCTTTCGTGGATCACTTTCACCTGGACCGTGTCGCCTTGGGCGAGGGGACGGGGGAGCGCCACCAGCAGACGGTCGTCGCGGTGGAGGAAGTCGGCGGCCCGTCCGTCCACTTGGACCGAGCGGACGTCGATCGTCGGCGCGTCGTTGTCGTCGAAGACGACTTCCGACATGAGGTCGACGGCCCAGAGCGCGACGCCGTTCTGGGTCGCCTGCAGGTCGGTGGTCGCCGTAACGACGACCTTCTTGCCCTTCGGGTTTTCGATCCGCAGATCCTCGTGGGTGGCCACCAGGGCGCCGGGGAAGCGGTCCCACCAGTTGCGGGCTACGGGGCTGTCGGCCAGGCGCAGGGCGATCGGCCGATTCCTGTGAGCCTTGTAGGCGCGATCGATCTCTCCGATGCGGCTCAAGGTCTCGATCGCCGTACCCACCGGATCCCGGCGCAGCCGGAGGACCTCGCGCTCGCCGTTGAGGAGGGCATAGACGGCGCCCTTCACTCCAGTCCCCCGGGCGGTGAGCATGAGCACCGACGGTCGCTCGAAGAGGGGCTGCTCCAGCAGGTCAGTCGCCCACTTGGGGAAGGGCGGCCGGGCCTCCGATTCGGCCAAGGGCAAAGCGAGATCGAGGTTCCACACCAGGCCGCCCTTCAAGGTCTCGACGATCATCAGACCTTCTTGGTCATCCGTGGTCACCTCGAGTCGGGCGGACCTCTTCAGATTGCGTTTGGCCACCGGGACGCTGAAGCGGTCGCTGACCCGATAGGTGAGCTTGGCCGGGCCGGCGACGTAAAGGCCGCAGGGTCGGTCGCCGGCGAGGAGCTGGTGGATCGCGGTCCCCGGGGCCGGCTCGATCTTGGCCTGGTGAAGTTGGATGGGGCCCTCGATGTCGATCCTCGGGCCGATGGTCGGAGCGTCGAGCGCCTCCGCCAGCTCGGCTAGGGTCGGGGTTGGGGTACCGAACGTTGGGCTCGCGGAGAGGACCGCGAGCCCAATAACTATGGTGACGATGGCGGGCCGGCAAGACAAGGGCATGGCGATCTCCCTCCAGGGTTGCTGCAGAAGACTTGCTCTGCTGTAGTATTTTTCCTGTCCTACGGCTCCGCCGAATTGACTATTCGCCGTGGCGACTATTCAACCGTGACGCTCTTGGCAAGGTTCCTCGGTCGGTCGATCTCCCGTCCCAGTCCGTCTGCGACGTGGTAGGCCAGCAGCTGCGCGGCGACGGCGAAGAGCAGTGGGGTCAGCTCCGCCGGGGCCTCCGGAAGTTGAAGGAACCGCACTCCCGCATGCCCCGCCAGCTCCGGCACCGGCCTCTGGGTCAAGACCACCGCCGGACCGCCCCGGGTGAGGATCTCTTCGATCGAGGTGATGCCGCGGCTGCGGTTGGGTCCTTCCGGGTCGAGGAAAACGATAGAGGGAAAGCGGTCGTCCACCAGGGCCAGCGGTCCGTGCTTCATCTCACCGGTGGCGTAGGCTTCGGACGGGATATAGGTGAGCTCCTTCATCTTCAGCGCCCCCTCGGCGGCCACCGGGACGTTGCGACCTCGACCCAGGAACAGGAAACCCCGAGCCGATTCCAATCCGGGGGCGATTTCGCGGCAGGCAGCATCGGTCCGCCCTAGGGTGGAGACGAGGAGATCGCCGACGCCGTCGAGCTCCCGTCGGTGTCGGGACAGCTCGTCTGCGCTCAGGGACCCCAGATGGGAGGCCAGGGTGAGGGCCACGAGGTGCGAGGCGAGCACCTGGGAGGTGAAGGCCTTCGTCGACGCGACTCCGATCTCGGGCCCGGCCTGGGTCAAGACGGTGGCATCGGCTTCCCTCACCAGGCTCGATCCTAGGGTGTTGCAGATCGCCAACACCCTCCCCCCGGACGCGCGGAACCCGCGGACCGCGGCGAGGGTGTCGGCGGTCTCCCCGGACTGGCTGAGGGCGAGGAGCCAGCGACCTGCGGGCTCCGCCCGGACCCAGTTGGAGTACTCGGAACCGAGCAGGACCCGGGTCGGGATTCCTGCCAGCCGCTCCAGATAGTCCGCGGCGATCGATCCGGCGTGAAAAGACGTGCCGCAGGCGGTGATGAGGATCTCCTCGGGCACCCCGTCCGCCAGTAGGTCACGCACCTCCGGGACCTCGACGACGTCACCGCCTCGGCCGCTCAGGCAGGCTTCGAGCACCTGCGGCTGCTCCTCGATTTCTTTGCGCATGAAGTGGCGGAAACCGCCGCGGGACGTGTCCTCGACCCGCCAGGGAACCTCCACCGGGGTCCAGGACCGCTGGTTACCCCGGAGGTCGAAGACCTCGATCGAATGCTCGTCGAGGCGGGCGATGTCGCCGTCCTCCAAGAACACCACCTCGTGGGTTCGGTCGATGAACGCCGTGACGTCGGAAGCCAGGAAGGCCTCCCCTTCCGCGCATCCGACCACCAGGGGGCCGCCGCGGCGGGCGGCGACGAGCTCGGCCCTTTCCTGGTGGAGGACCCCCAGGGCGTAGCTGCCCTCGACCCGTTTCAGCGCAGCGCGGACCGCTGCCACCAAATCGTCTTCATAGACGTCTTCCACCAGGTGCGCCAATACCTCGCTGTCCGTCTCGGACCTGAAGGTGTGCCCCGCCGCTTCGAGCTCTGCCCGCAGCTGCCGGTGGTTGGCGATGATGCCGTTGTGCACGACGGCGAGTCTGCCGCCGCAGTCGAGGTGGGGGTGGGCGTTGCGTTCGGAGGGCTCACCGTGGGTCGCCCAGCGGGTGTGGGCGAGACCGAATTGAATCCCCGCCGGCTTTCCGAGGTCCCGGCTCGAATCGGAAAGCCCCGCCACCGAACCCCTGCAACGATGCACTTGGAGGTCGGCGCCGTCGCCGCCGATCACCAGACCGGCGGAGTCGTAGCCCCGATATTCGAGGCGCTGAAGTGCTGAGTAGAGCTCCAACGAGCTGGGGCGGGATCCTACGTAACCAGCGATGCCGCACATAGATGTTCTCCTCTGGGTGGGTCGGTCATCAGAAATTGCTGTAGATCGAAAACGTCAACAGGCTTCGGTCCGATTCGAGGTCGACCGCCGCCCGCAGCCAGCCCCCGAGGCGCCCGCCCACCGGCTGCAGGAGGGCCGCGGAGTAGCGCTCCACCCGTCGGCCCTGCTCGGAGCCTTGACTGAAGCCGACTTGCAGCTGCCGTCGGCTGCCCCAGGACCGAGAGAGGCCCCCTGCCACCACCCACGAGTCCGAGCCGCCGACGAACATCTGGCCGCGGATGACGCCGACGGCCGTCGATAGGCTGAGGCCTCCGAACATCAAGGGCCGGGCCGTCGTCCCGTCGGTCTCGGCGAAGCGGGCTCCCAGGTCGAAGCCCAGGCCCCGGACGCGGATCGCCCCCTCCAGGTTCAAGGCGCGGGTCCGTTGGATCTCCGCGAGGCTGCGGTCCGCCAGGGCCGCCAGGGTGAATCGACGGTACCGCCGCTCCACGCCGAGGGAGCGCAGGGCTGCGCCCCGGGGCTCGCCGGCGCCCGGTATCTCGGCGGTTCGTTCCTCGCCCCTCGCCGTCATCCTCCAGCCGGGCCTGAAGGCGTAGACGAGCCGGACGCCGGGACGGGGGCGCCCGTCGTGGGACGTGACCAGCCCGCGGGTCACCTGCCCGCGGGCCTGGCGGGCGAGGGCCTCCAGGCCCGCCAGGGCCTCGGAGTTGTCCGGATCGAGCCGGAGGACGAGCTCGTACCAGGTCCGGGACCTGGCGGACCTGGAGGCGCCGCGCTCGACCGCCGCCATACCCAAAAGGGCTTCAAGATGGTTCGGGTCGCGATAGAGGAGGGCGCGGAATCCTTCCCGGGCGTCGTCGAACCGCTGCTGCCAGCCCAGGATCCGTGCGCGGCCCGCCGCGGCCACAGGATCGTTCGGATCCCGCTCCAGGAGCCGCTCGTATTCCGCCAGCGCTTCCCCTAAACGGGATGACCACGAGAGGGTCACCGCCAGCTCCGTACGGATCGTGGTGTCCTCCGGCGCCAGGCCCAGGGCTCCGCGGAGGAGCTCCACTGCGGCGTCGAGGCGCCCGAGGCCGCGCTCCGCGAGGCCCTCGAGCAGCAGCCGGCGTTCCCGGGGCGCGGAGGGCTGGGGATGGGAATCGAGGTGGCGGGCGGTTTCGAGGGCGCCGGCGTAGTTGCGGGCTTCGAGCTGTTCGAAACCGCGGCGCAGAAGATCTTCGGCGCCGGCCGGCGGGGCCGCCAGCCCCAGGACCAGCAGGAGCGCCGCCGCCCTCGCCCAGGTGAGCAGCGCGAGCGTGACGGTCAGCCAAACCTGGCGCCGAAGCAGGACGCGCTCGAAGGTGGCGTCCCGCAGTAGGGCGGATCGGAACCGACGGTGGATGGATCTGCACTGGGGCTCGGTCTTCGTCACGATGCGTCCCCCAAGGTCACGTTTCCGGACTTTTCGGTTTTGTCCCACTTCATTTCGGCCCCCTGCCATTCGAGCCTGAAAGCGTCCATGGTGATGGCGCAGAGCAGCGGTCCGAAGCCGACCACGTAGAGCAGCAGGCGGATCCATCGCTTGGGCCAGCCTGAGGTCTCGAGCCGGCGCAGGACCCAGGCGGCGGCCATGCAGAGCCCCAGCCAGGCGTAGCAGAACAGCACCAGAGCCTCTAGGAACGTCGGGGGCGGAAGCAGGTCCAGCGCCCGCAGACGGCCCACCAGCCAGCGGTCCACCAGCGGGGGATAGGCGGTGTAGACGAGGATCGAGAACGAGATCAGGCCGGGGAACGCCAGGCCCTGGATCCAGCTCCGCCGGGCGGTGGCGGGATCGATCATCAGGGAGAAGACCGTGACGTAGAGATAGGTGATCACGTTGGTGATCCAGAGCAGCTCGAAGACCCGCCAGCTCAGCGCCGAGTCGACGAAGTAGAGGCTCACCAGACCCACCGAGGCGCCGATCATGAAGGCGGGCATCAGCAGGATCGTGAACCACAGGAGCGAGAACGTGATCGCCCCGAGCCCGGCGTAGCGGCGTCCCCGCAGCCAGATGTGCCTGAAGGCGCTGGTGACCTGGACGTTCCCCCGAGCCCAGCGCAGCCGCTGCTTCCAGACGCCGTCGATGGACGCCGGCTCTTCCGCCCAAACGGTGGCGTTGCCGTCGAAGACCACCCGGCGTCCGGCGAGCTGGACCCGAAACGTGGTGAAGGTGTCCTCCGCCAGCGAGCTGGTGTCGATCTCTCCACCGATCCGTTCGAAGCTGTCCCGGTGGTGGAGCTGGGCGCCCCCCGCCAGGCAGGCGAGGGTTCCGAGCACGTTCTGGGCTCGGCGGGATGCGGCCTGGGCCGTGATGTATTCGAAGGCGATGAAGCGGGTGATCGAGTTGCCGGGGGCGCTTCCCTCCTTGATGTACGCGGTCACCGCGCCGACCTCGGGGTCGGCCAGGTGGCGGGTCATCTTCCACAGGGCGTCCGCCTCGAAGAGAACGTCCGCGTCGATGATGAGGAAGGCCTCGGTCCACGGGGATTCGAGGATCCGGCGGAGCCCGTAGTTGAGGGTGTGCGCCTTCCCCTGACCCCCGTTCTCGCGGCGCAGGTGGACCACCCGGTCGGGGTGGAGCCGCGCGTACTCGCCGACGATCTCCGGGGTGCGATCCGTGCTGGCGTCGTCGACGACGAAGACCCGCAGCCGGTCCTCGGCGTATTCGAGGGACAGCAGCTGGTCCAGGGTCGTTCCGATCACCCCCTCCTCATTCCAGGCCGGTACCACGATCGCCAAACGCGGCAGGTAGGGCGCCACCTTGGGGTAGTGGTTCGACAGGCCGTGCACCCCCACCAGGGAGAATTGGAGGAGCGACGCCACCAGGGGCAGGGCGCCGGCCAGCACCAGGCCGCACAGGCACCCTTCGAGGAGATCGAGGTCGGGCCACATCACGGGGAACCTCAGCTGGCGCGGCGGAGGTTGGCGGAACCGGCTTCGTTCCAGGTCCGGGGAACGTACCCGTAGCGCCCCAGGGACGGGAGGTCGTGGCTGTCGGTGCTCCAGAAGACCGGAACTCCGGCGTCGAGGAAGGCGGCGGTTGTCCGCGGGCTCGGGCAGCGCCAGCGCTCGCTGATCTCGATGCGGGCCCCCTCCTCGGCCACCACCTCCACCAGGTGGGCCAGGTCGCGGCGGTCGATGCGATCCTCCGAGATGCCGACCTTGGGGAGGATGCTGAAGGGGTGGGCCAGCACCACCCTGGGATGGCGGCGCACGGCGCCGCGGTAGGCCCGGGTGAGGCAGGCGATGAGGGCGTCGGGGTCGAGGTCCCCGCGGCCGAGTCGTTCGCGGATCAGCCGCGGAGGCAGGATGCCGTCCCCCAGGGGCCACTGGTGGTCGGCGACGTAGATGTAGTCGATGCCCTCGGGCAGGGGGGGAAGGTCCAGGGTGCCGGAGCTGTCCAGCAGCTTGGCCTCCACGCCGAGGGCGACCTCGACCCCGCGGTGCCGGCGGGCGAGCCGTACCGCGTCCCGCCACTCCCCGAGCCAGCGGGTCGTGCGCCAGACGTGGTCGACGATGCAGATGCGCTCGAGGCCCAGGGCTTCGGCGCGGGTGACGACCTCTTCGACGGTGGCCTCGCCGTCGGAGAACGTGGTGTGGATGTGCATGTCTTCGAGCCGGTTCATGGGGTCTCCTTTTCGGTTGCCATCCCCAGGGAGCAACCCCTGTGCCAGCGAGGAACCGACGGTTTCCGTTCCGTCCCGGAACACCCGCGGACCGATCGGTGCGGTTGGTGATCCGATCCGGAACAGATCGATCGGCCCCGGGCGGGCATCGGAGTTGCTACTCCATGGGGCGAGAGGAGACACACCATGCAGACTTCATCGATTCGAACCGCCGACCCTTCCCCGAAGATCCTCCTGATCGAGGACGACCTGGATCAGCTGCGCCTCATGGGTCGCTGGCTTTCCCCCATGGGGGAGGTCGCCTACGTCGACACCGGAGGCGAGGCGGCACGTCAGCTAAGCCGCGGCGAGTGGGACCTTGTGGTCTCGGACATCCACCTGCCCGGCCTCGACGGGCTGGAGCTGGTGTCCCACAGCAAAGCCGGTTGCCCCCATGCCCCGGTCCTCCTACTGACGGCCCTGACGGAGCTCCAGACCGTGCGGGAGGCGGTGCGGGCGGGGGCCGACGAGCTCCTGTTCAAGCCGCTGACCAAGGACGAGCTGGTGGGGCACTGCCGCGGGCTACTCGCCGAGGGACAGGCGCGGCGCCGCGAAGCGCGCCGGACCGTCATGGCCATCGGCGCCCACCCTGACGACGTCGAGATCGGCTGCGGGGGCATCCTGGCCCATCACCGGAAGCTGGGGGACGAGGTCGTGATTCTGACCGCCACCGGCGGCGAGCAGGGGGGCGAGATCGGAGAGCGGGTGCGGGAGTCCCAGCGCGCCGCGGACCGGCTGGGCGCCCACCTGGTGGTCGGCTCGCTGCGGGACACGGAGATCAGCGAAGGTCGGGAGACCATCGCCTGGATCGAACGGGCCATCGATCTCCACGACCCCGACGTCATCTACACCCACACCCCCCACGACAACCACCAGGACCACCGGGCGATCTACCGCGCGACGGTGGTGGCGGCGCGCAGGGTACCGAATCTGTTCCGCTACCAGGCCCCGTCGACCCGGATCGACTTCCGGCCCACCCGATTCGTCGATATCCGCGACCACATGGAGGAGAAGCTCGAGCTGCTCGGAGAGTACCGTTCCCAAGTCTCGACCCGAACGTACCTCACTCCCGAGATGATCCGGTCCACCGCCACCTATTGGGGGCGGTTCGCCGGCTACTCTTTGGTGGAACCGCTGGAGGTGGAGCGATCGACCGACGCCGTGAAGTGAGGCAGCAGGCCCTCCAGGTACGAGCGGAGGTGCTCGGCCAGGGAGACGCAGCGGTCCGCGTCTTCGTCGGCCGCCACCGTCTCCAGGCGGCCGGCGACGGTGGTAATCACCGGAAAGCCGTAGGGGGTGCCGACCCCCTTGAGCTTGTGGGCGAGCTTGCGGATCTCGTCGAACTCAGCCGCTTCCGCCAGCCCGCAGAGGGTCTCGGCATCGGCCCGGCGGTTGGCCAGGAATTCCGGGATCAGGTCGGCGATCTCCGGATCGATGGCGATCCCTGAGCTGTCCTCGTCCACCGGCGGCCCCATGGCCATGGACTTGCCCCAGCTGTGGGTCTTGGCGATCAGCAGCTTTCGGCGGATGGGCTTGGTCAGGTAGTCGTTCATGCCCGCCGCGAGGCACCGTTCCCGGTAGCCCTCGATGGCGTGGGCCGACACCGCGACCACCGGCACGGGCTGTCGCTTTCGGCGCTGCTCGAGCTGGCGCAGCCGCCGGGTGGTCTCGAAACCGTCCATCACCGGCATCTCGATGTCCATGAGCACCACGTCGAAGAGCTCACGATCCAAAAGCGCCAGCGCGTCGCCGCCGGAGGCCACCGTCGAGACGTCGAAACCGGCGCCTCCGAGGATGGCGTCGACGAGCAGCCGTCCGTCCGAGGTGTCGTCCACCGCCAGCACCCGGACGCCGTCGGCCTTCGTCACCTGGGGGCGGCTGGCCACCAGGGTCTCCTGCCGCCAGTCCGCCGCGGCCTCTTCGAGGGGCAGCAGGACGGTGAAGGCGGTTCCCTGCCCGAGGGTGCTCTCGACCTCCACCGTGCCTTCCATCATGTCCACGAGCACCTTGGCGATCGACAGGCCGAGGCCGACCCCGCCTTCATTTCGGCTGGGGGAGCCGTCGACCTGGTAGAAGCGTTCGAAAATGCGCTGGCGGTCGTCCTCCGTCAAACCGGGGCCGGTGTCGGAGACCTCGATCGAAAGGTGTCCGGGCTCTCCCCCGCGCCAGGACAGGCGGACCGTCACCCGACCCTCCCGGGTGAATTTGATGCCGTTTTGGGCCAGGTTCGTGATGACCTGGCGGATGCGCTGGGGATCCCCCACCAGGCCCGCCGGAATGGCCCCCGACACGGCGACCTCGAAGGTCAGGCCCTTGCCCGCTGCCTCCGGCGCCAGGGCCTGCTGGATCCCCGAGGCGAGGTCCCGGGGGTCGAAGCTCACGACCCCGAGCTCGAGCTTGCCGGCCTCCGCCCGGGAGACGTCGAGCAGGTCGTTGATCAAGTAGAGCAGGGCGTCGGCGTTGCGCTGGATGGCCGCCAGGGGCTCGGCCGATCCTTTCCCCAGGCGGCCGTCAGCCATGAGGTCCGCCATTCCGACGATGACGTTGAGGGGGGTCCGCAGCTCGTGGGAGACCGTCGCCAGGAACTCGGTTTTGGCGCGGTTCGCCGCCTCGGCCTGCTCCTTGGCCGTCTTCAGCTGCTCCTCGGCCTCCTTCTGGTCGGTGATGTCCCGAAGGTAGCCGGTAAACAGCCTGCGCTCGCCCCCCTCGAACTCGGAGATGGTCAGCTCGACGGGAAACTCCGAGCCGTCCCCGCGCATGGCGGGCAGCTCGAGGCGACGGCCCAGGACCTTCGACTCGCCGGTGCGGAGGTACCGCCGCATCCCCTCGCGGTGGGCGTCTCTCATCCGCGGGGGGAGGATCACGTCGGAGATCGGCAGCCCCAGGACGTCCTCCCGCCGGTGGCCGAAGGTGGACTCCGCCGCCGGGTTGAACTCGACGATGCGCCCGTCTTCGTCGATGGTGACGATGCTGTCCAGGGCGACGTTCAGGATCGCCTGCCGGCGTTCCTCCGCCTCCTCCAGGCGGCGTCGCCCCTCGTCGCGGGCCCGTTCGAGGTCGCGGTGGGCGTCCGCCAGGCGTTCCCGAAGCTCCGTGTCCGGTGATGTCATCCAATCCCTCCAAGCGAGACGGCGCGCTGCTTCGGGGGCGACCACCGATGGCCGTCGGGCTGATCTATTCCGATCCGCCGCACGCTATCGATGGCAGCGTACCATCTCGGCTTCAGCCCGCCGCCGCGCGCCGGGGTCGGAACTCCGGACCCGTATCGGCCGCACCTTCGCCGACCAGGGCTTCGGGCCATGTCTCCCGCCAATGGCGGACCATGACCGTCGGCTCAAAGCTCAGGGGCCGCCGCGGCAAGGGCCGGCCGAGGACCTTGTCGAGGCATAGGGCTGGGATGTCGACCCCGCTCCTGACGGTCAGCGGCATCGTTCCCGGGAACCGCGGATTGATCTCCAGCAGCTTGGGGACGCCGGCGGCGTCGCGCTTGAACTGCACGTTGGCGGTGAACCGCAGACCGAGGGCTTCGGTGAGCTCGGTGGCGTGACGTTCGAGATCGTCGTCCCGTAGGCTCCTTGCCGCAACGGCGATTCCCGAATCGATCTTCAGCCGTTCCCGGGGTACGGCGGCGAGCACGCGCCCCCCGGCTCCGGCCACCGCGTCCACCGAATACTCGGCTCCGGGCAGGTGTTCCTGGACCAGGAGACTGCCGTCCCGGGGTAGGCGCTCCAGCTCCTCGATGCGGTCGATCCGCCGAACTCCCCGGGAGCCCGAGCCGCTCCGGGGCTTTACCAGCAGGGGCCGGCGCGCCTCAGGGAGCTCCGTCTCCGCGCCCCACACGGTGGACTTCGGAACCGGCACCAGGCCCGCAGCGACCTCCAGGAGCGTCGCTTTGTCGAGACAGGTGCGGAGCAGATGGGGACTCTCCACCATCACCCGGGTGCCCACCGCCTCGAAGCGGGGCCGGTGCAGCGAGATGGGCAGCAACTCGTCGTCGACGGTCGGAATCAGGACGTCGATGCCATGATCGGCGCACAGGTCCAACACGTCGTCCACGAACGACGGGTCGCCGGCGGGCGGGACGATCGATCGGCGATGCTCGCCCACCAAATACAAGCCCGCCGCGTGGCGGTCGATGTCGGCGGCGAAAAGGTCCTCGCGGCGGTACCGCGGATGACGGAGCAGCGATACGGCCGCCGCCCCCCCTGCTCCAGTGATCAAGATGCGTACCATGGTGTCCTCCTTGGTGAGGACATTGAGCAAGGGGGATGCCAGGGCCGGAGCGCCTTTTCTGTGCCGAATCGAAACAGTCGTCGGCCCTCGGCGCTGGAGGTGTTCCCGTCCGGAACGGGGCCTCGGTCAGGACTCGAAGCCGTGGAGACGCAGCTTTCGGTAGAGGGTCGTTCTGCCGATGCCGAGCAGGCGGGCCATCTCCGAACGGTTGCCCCCCGCCTGCTCGATGGCCCGCTCGATGGCGTCCCGTTCCAGCTCCACCAGGGAGAGGGGAAGCTCCGGGTCGAGGGGGGCGGACGGCGGTTCGGGGTCGCGGGCCTCCGTTTCCGCCTCCGTTTCCGGCGGGCTGGGGTCGGCGATACCGTCGATGACCCGCTTGGGAAGATGCTCCAGATCGATGCGGTCGGTGGCGATCACCGCGGCGTGCTGGAGGGCGTTGCCGAGCTCCCGCACGTTGCCCGGCCACCCATAATCCAGGAGCGCGCGTCGGGCCCTCGGAGTGAGACGCAGGCCTCCAGAGCCGTAGACCTCCAGCAGGTGGGGCACCAGGAGGTCGATGTCCCCCTCCCGCCGCCGTAGCGGCGGGATTTCGAGCTCGAAGACGGCAATGCGAAAAAACAGATCCTGCCGAAAGTCCCCGTCCTCCACGGCGCGGTCGAGGCGGCGGTGGGTGGCCGCCACCAGGCGAAAGTCCGAGGCCTGGTCGCGGTCGGCGCCGAGGCGACGGAAGCTGCGCTCCTGTAGGACCCGCAGGAGCTTGACCTGGAGATCGGAGGACAGCTCGGCGACCTCGTCGAGGAAGAGGGTGCCGCGGTGGGCTTCGGCGAAGCGGCCCTTCCGCACGCGCTCCGCGCCGGTGAAGGCGCCCTTCTCGTGGCCGAATAGCTCCGCTTCCTGCAGGGATTCGGTGATGGCGCCGCAGTTGAGGGCGACGAACGGACCCTCCGCCCGCGGGCTGCTCTCGTGCAGGGCGCGGGCCACCAGCTCCTTGCCGGTGCCGCTGTCCCCCTGGATCAGGACGGAAACGTCGCTGGGGCCGACGCGGTCGATCAGCCGATAGACGCCCCGCATCGCGTCCGAGTCCCCCACCATGCCGCCGTAGGAGCGGCCGTCCAGCTCGTTCTCGAGCTGGCGGACCCTCACCTTCAAATGTCCGTGCTCGACGGCGTTGCGGATCGTCGTCCGCAGCTGGGTCCGCTCGACGGGCTTGGTCAGGTAGTCGAGGGCGCCGGCCTTCATGGCCTCGACGGCGGACTCCAGCTCCCGGTCCGCCGTCAGCATCACGATCGGTAGGTGGGGGTGGATCTCCAGGAGCCGCTTCAGGGTTTCGAGACCGTCCCAGTCCGGCATGTTGAGGTCGAGGCAGACCACCTGGGGCAGCATGCGGGACATGGCGTGGGCCGCCTCCCGCCCGCTGTACACCGCTTCGACCCCGTAGCCGTCGTTTTCGAGCCAGCGGGCAAGCAGGTTGCAGTGCGCCGGATCGTCATCCACCAAGAGCACGAGGTCGCGGTTTTCGAGGCTGCGGGCCATCGCCGGCAGGCTAGCACAGCGGCGGAAGCGCGGCCGGGGCCTTCGCCCCGACCGCGCAGGTGCAAGCCGGCCGGCCGGCGTCAGCGGCCTACTCGCAGAAGAAGGCCACCTCCCATTCGCAGGGCAGGTCGTTCCAATCGCCGAAACCGGCGACGAATTGACCACAGTGCTCGGTGTCGTTGCTGTTGCTCGGCTGACCGCCGCCCCAGTTCGACCACACCACTGGCGAGCCGTCGGTCCACAGCCAGACGTCCTCCGTCGCCAGGTCCGTGAGACCCATCCAGCGATCCTCCGCCCCCGGCAGGGTGGCGAGGTGATCGAAGACCCAGGCGTTCTTCGCCGGATCGCCGATGCGGCCCAGGTCGAGCCCCCGGGCCAGGCAGGCGGAGCGGGCGGTGAGCCACGGCACCTTGGCGCCGCAGAATTGGTAGGTCGTGCCTTGGAACTCCGCCGCCGTGCAGGCGCAGACGTCGTTTTCGTCGACCTCGCCGTTCTGGTCGTTGTCGACGCCGTCGCAGACTTCGAGACCCACCGGCGGCGCCTCCTGGTCCTCGATCACCGCCGCGTCGGTGCCCATCTCCACATCCCCCGTCACCACCAGGTCGAGCACGCAGGCGTCGAGCAAGACGGGGTCGAGGATACCGGCGGCGACACATTGGGCGGACGCCCACGACCGGACGGCGTCGCTGAACTGGGTGAGGTCCACGGGCTCGATGGGGTATTGGGTCCCCGGGATGAAGGTGCCCGGCCCTTCCCCCGGGGAGTAGTCGAAGAGCGACTCCGCCGCGTCCCGGATCAGCCAGCCGCCGGGGTCGTCGTAGGCGAGGCAGCGGCCGACGGAGCAGTCGTAGAGCTCCAGGAACGACGGCGGGGACCCGAGGGGCGTCCCGTCCCGAAGGGCGAAGTCGTTCGCGGGATCGCCGTCGAAATCCCCCAGGAGTCCTTCAAAGGTGCCGGCGAGGCCGTCCACCGGCTGCACCGTCACCCGCAGGTAGCGTCCGCGGTGGCTGACCCGGGCGTACGTGCCATCCGGCGCTTCGACGGTGTAGTCGTCGCCGTAGCGGCGCACCACGCCGCCCCCGGCGAGCTCCAGGGTGGTTCGGTCGGTGATGGTGACCGCGGATCCGTTCTCCATCACCCTGCCGCCCCCCTCCGGCGCCGTGCCGTAGAAGGCGATGCGGTCGGAGCCGACCCCGACGGCGATGGCGGTGTTGCGGGAGACGCCGCCGGTGCCTTCCTGGCGGGCCTGGACCTCGAAGCCCGGGGAGCGGGCGAGCACGTACTCACCCACCGCTTGGAAGTCGTAGCGGACCCGGTCGAAGGTTTCGAGGTGGGGGTCCCCCCAGCTCAGGCCGCCGCCCCGCCGGTCCTGGCAGGTGATGTCGATGAAGAGATACACCGGGTCCGCCTCGAACGTTCTTTCGGGATCCGGAATGTAGGTCGCAATGGCGGTGCCGGATCCGGCGGCCTTGCAGTCGACGAGGGTACTCAGATCGGTGCTGTCGAAGGCCTCGACCCCGAAGAGGTTGATGCTCTCGACCTCTGCGGGGGCATTCCCCGAGATTCCCTCCAGGACCCAGACGGAGTACTCAGGTAGACGGGATATGGCGGCGAACCCACGGAGGGCGTTCGTACCGACCCGTGCTTTGACCTCGATGCGAGGTGGTGAGAATTCGAGGGTGGTGCAGCTGAAGGCGATCAGGAAGCTGTAGACGTCCTCCGGATCCGTCAGTGAGCGCACCGTGAGCGTCCCGGTGCGGGCTGCGGCGGTGTCGTCGCAGGTGGTCTGCACTGTGTGGCCTCGGGTGTTGCCCGGCTGAAGGCCGAGGGTTTGGGTCGCGACATCGCCGTCGACGGTGACGAACGCGCCGGTGACGGAGATCTCATAGTCGAGGGGCGTGATGTCGACGTTCCCCACCGTCACCGTTGTGCTGTGGACACTGTTGACCCCCTGGATGATGGATTCGAGGGCCTCGGTCCCTTCGATGACCATCGCCGATCGATCCCGAACCGTGATCACTTGTGTATCCGAGGAGACGACGGGCTGGCCCGCGAGAATTCTCGGAATCCAGTCGTTGAAGGTGTAGTACCCGACCGTACGGGTGACCCAGGTCCCCTCGTGTTCCGGAGCCGGGATGATGGAGCCCTGGTCCTCGTCGAGCTGCCAAAGGAATTGGAAATTGTCATCGGTACCCGCCGGACGTCCCCAGACCTCGAAGTAATCGAGGGGTTGGGGGAGCCAGCTGGGCCACGGTTCTTCCTGCTCGATGGTGGCGAAGGAGAACGGGAGCTGACTCGGATCCGCGGACTGGAGATACACCGTGTCGGGGGCGAAGGTGGGCGCCAAGGGAATCGGGAACGGGTAGCGGGTTTCGAAGACCCGGAAGCCCAGGGCCGAAGCCTGGACGCCGCTGCTGCCGATCCACTCGAGGGCCCGGTTGACATCGGGACCGGTCTGAACCTTGAGAAGCTCCAGGTCTACGGTGAGGACGCCGTCGAGCTCGGGGTTGCGGTAGTTGGGGCTCGGGAGAAGACGACCCGTCGCGGGGATGGTGGCCTCGACCCCAGCCCTGACCTCTATGGATGCGAGGTCGAGCTCGATGAAGGGATCTCGGGTGGGGAGGACGAGGAGCCCGAGACGAACGACCCCGGCTTCGACCTTGCCGAAGGCGCCGAAGGTGGCGTCGATGCTGGCGGCGAAGTCTTGGACCGCATCGCCAATCAAGAAAGCCGGCCTCGGCGGCACGGCGTCCATGGTGAGATCCGGGGTACCGTCGACGATCTCGAGGCCGCCGGAGAGCTCCTGGTAAAGCTCGAGGCCCGGACCCACCACGCTGTCCACGGCGGGATTGAAGGTAAAGCCGCCGCCGACCGTGATTGGCACAGAGACCCTGAAGAACATGGGCACCGGAAGGGCCGCGGGGTAGAGACCGAGAAAGATGTCGAGCAACTCGGCTTCACATTCGAACTCCAGGTCTACGCTCAGCTGCTCCATGAGGAGCTCGAGTCCCAGGTCGGTGAAGAGGACGAACTTCGTGATCCTGCCGCCCGTTAGTCTGATCTCAAAGTTGGTGCTGGGGTTGACCCCGAAGGTTGTGACGGCTTTCAGGGCACAGTCGACGTTGGCGTCGCGGCCGACGCCACTCTCTGGACCGTTGGCCAGGGGCGTCTGAGGGTCGTCCAGGCCCTGGGCGTCTTGGATGACCTCCCAAAGGACCTGATTGGCCGCTTCGTTCACCTCGATGTTAAGCTCCTCGAAGCCGTCTTCGAGGGTCGGGATCGTTCCGCGAAGCAGTAGGCCCTCGGCCACAGACTCGATCGCCTCGATGACCACGGCGACGCTCTCGCCGAAGGACGCCAGGTCGCCGACTTGAAGCGTCGAGGTCCCGGGATTCGCGGCGACCACGAGCTCCAAGCTGCCTTCCTCGACGTCGATCAAGGGCTGACTGAGAAGATCCCCGGCTGGGAGGATTCGAGCTCCGGGGCGGACCACGGCGCCGCTGGTGACCGAGCCGAAGCCCGGCAGGTGGGGGGTGGCGGCGTCGGCGTGGGCGGTGATGACAGTGTAGGCCCTGTCCGTGTGCATGTGGACCAGGCCGTTGGCGTCGACGGTGGCGATGGCGGGGTCGGCGGAGGTCCAGATAAGCGGTGCGTTCACCAGCTCCTCCGGCGTACCGGGCGGCCAGGAGGCGGTGAACTGGTGGGACTGACCCGCTTCGAGGAGGATCGCCGCCTGCGGGCCGATCTCGGGGGTCGGCAGCTCGGGGCCGTCCCCTGGCTCAGGGTCCGGGGGGGATCCGCCGCCGGCGGTGGGGGGGCCGGCGTAGTAGTTCTGGGTGATCTCCCCCGAGTCGAGGGCGCGGTCGTAGATTGCGACGAGGTGCAGCTCGCCGAGCCACGGCCGGTCGCCGGTGATCTCGTTGCCGAGGAGCAAGGGATAGGCGGAGTCCCAGCCCGCCAGGGAGCCAGTCATCCGCCGGGAGGTGACGAGCCGGTCGTCGACGTAGAGGCGGATCCAGCCGTCGGCGGAGCGCGTCGCCACCACGTGCTGGAGGCCGGCTTCGAGGCTGCCGGCGGGGGTGGTGGTGGATGGGTAGCCGTTGGCGTTGGTGGCCGTCGAGCGCAGGCGCAGGTCGTAGAAATCCGTACCCCCGGCGCCGTCCCCCTGCCCGAGGGTCAGGTTGCGGTCGTGCCAGCCGTCGGAAAGGGAGACGATCCGCGCGGGGCCACCGAGGGTTAGGTCGGTGGGGGCGAGCCAGGCTTCGAGGGTGAGGGCCCCCGAGAGTGCGACGGCGTCCGAGATCTTGTCTGCGGCGCCTGCGGATTCGAGCACCGTAGGCGATTCGAGGGCGATGCCGCCGCCATCGAGCCAGGTCACGGCCGCCGGGTCCGCGACGGTCAGGTCGAGGGCCGAGCCGACGCCGGAGACGTCGGCGACTTGGCCCCCGGAGCCTTCGAGGAAGGTGTAGAGGGCCCGCTGGCCGTCGGTGATCCGCGCCGGGCGGCTCCCCGGGCCCGCGGCGAAGTTCTGGGCCACTTCGGCTCCGCTCAGGGCGCGGCTGTAGAGGGCGACGAGGTGGAGCTCGCCGAGCCACGGCCGGCCGCCCCCCACCTCGTCACCGAGGGCGAGGACATAGCCGACGTCCCAATTCGACAGGTCACCGGCGACCTGGCCGGTGAACACCGACTCGCCGCCGACGTAGGCCTCCACCGTGCCGTCGCTGCCCCTGGTCACCACCACGTGCTGGATCTCGGGGAGCACGGTGCCGGCGGGGGTGGTCGAGGAGGGGCGTCCGTTGTCGTCGGTGGCGGTGGTGCGAAGCCGGAAATCGAAGGTGTCCGTGGGCTGCCAGCCCCACCGGCCCTGACCGAGGGCGAAGTTCCGGTCGTGGTTCCCGTCGGAGAGGGAAACGATGCGGGCCGGACCGGACTGGTCGAGGTCGGCGGTGCGGAGCCAGGCCTCGACGGTCAGCTCGCCGCTGGCCTGCACCGCCAGCGCCGGGTCCAGCGCGACGCCGTTGGAGATCAGGGTGGTGGGCGCCTCCAGGGCGAGGCCGCCGCCGTCGAGCCAGGTCGCGGTGCCGGGGGTCGTCAGGGTGAGGTCCAGCGGCGTCGCGAAGGTCCCGGAGGTGTCGGCGACGAGGTCCCCGGAGCCCTCCGAGAAGGTGTAGAGGGCCGCGAGGCCGGCGGTGACCCGGCCCTCGTCCTGGGCCGCGGTGGACGGAGCGAACACCAGGATGCAGCACAGGGCGGCGATGGTCGCCGCGGCGCGATGATCTAGAAGGCCGGCTCTCGCCGGAGGACGGTTGTGGACGGCGGTGGCGGGGGCACGGTTGGGGAACATGGAGTCTCCAGGTCGGTTGGCGTTGGGTTCCACCGAACTGGGAGTAGGCGTCGCCGTTTTTTCCCCGGGACCCCCTGGACTTCCGTTGGATCGCACCCGCTACTGGAAGGGAGCGGCGGCGTCGAAGGGCGGATCCTCCGCAGGACGCCGGGGTGAACCATGACTCCGCCACGGCGAACGTGCCGACCCCCGCGTGCGACAATGTGGCCTCATGCGGAAGTTGAGGTTCCCCACCGCCCCCGGGTCCCCGGCGTCTTCGATCCACGCCCGCCTGAGGGCCCTGGTCGGGGGGGACGAAGGTGCAGCGGAGTGGCTTTACGACCTGACCGCCGACGACCTTCATCGACGTTTGGAGCGTCGATACGGCGGTTCCCCGGGGTTCGACGCGGCGGATCTGCTTCAGGACGCCTACGTCTTCTACTTCCAGAACGACTTCAAGGTCCTGCGGGATTTCCTCGCCCGGGTGCCCGACGATGGCCGCGCGGAACAGGCCCTCCGGCGGCACCTCTGGGACCTGGCCTGCGGTCTGGTGGCCAATCGGCGGCGCTCCGGGTGGCAGCGGCGGGCGGTCACGGTGCCGGAGATCCTCGGACCGTCCTCCGACCTGGTGGACGCCCCGGCGGTGGCCCGGGACGCCCTCGCGAAGCTGGACCGCTGCCTTGCGGGGCGCTCCCACCGCGCCTACCTCTACTTCCTGCTTCGCTTCGTGGACGGCCTCAAGCCCCGGCAGATCTCCGAAGCCACCGGCTGGCCAATCGCCGCAACCTACAAAGCCCGCGAGGCCTTCGACCGCGCGTTGGCGGCGTGCGCCGAGCTCCTCGGACTGAGTCACGCCGAGGGGGATCGGACATGAGTGGGGGCGCCGTGGGTCGGATCTTCGGGCTTGGGGCCTTCTCTGCGCTCTTCATGTGGGGCTGCGGTCCGCCGGCGCCCCCGAAGCCGACCTGGGCCGACTCAGTCAAGGTCACGGTACGCGCCCAGGATGAGGTGGCCGTCGAGGGCGCCGGCGACGCAGGGGAAGTGCGCCCGGTGCTGCACCTGCCCCGGTCGACGGTGGCCTGGTGCCTGGAGGCGCCGGCCTCCCTGGGCCTCGGCCCCGGCGGGCTGCGTGCCCTGGCAAAGCTCGACGGTACCCTTGGGGAGACCGCCCCCCTCGAGCGCCTGGGGGATGCGCTTTGCTCGACCTCGGAGCACGGCGACCTGGCGCCGGGGCGCCGCTCCCTGTGTATCCACCTGGAGGATCCCGCGACGGGGCACCCCCTGGCCTCTCCGTGCGTCGACCTCGAGCTGGCGCCCACGCCCCAGGCCTTGGAAGGGTGGCGGGGGGAGCTGCGGAGGGCGGTGGGGGCGGCACAAAGGGGCGACATCGGGCTCCTCGACTTGGCGGCGGAGCAGGCACGGTCTTTGGGGCTCCCGGGGAATGCCGCGAGGGCGGAGCTCATCGCCGTACACTTCCTCTCGGTCCGCGGGGGCGACGGCCCGCGTCGGGCCCGCCGCCGCTTGGACGCCCTTCCCCCGTGGCTGGGGTCCCCGGGGGTCGGCGCCCTTGGGGCACAGGCGGCGTATCAGCGGGCCCAGGTCCACCACCTATTGGGGGATGTGGCGGCCACCTGGCGGTGGCTCGACGTTGCGGCGGCGGCCTATCGCCGCCAGGCGGATCCCCAGGCGGTGGCGGTGACGTGGCTGCGGGCGGAGGTGCTCTCCGCCGCCGGCGCCCACCGGCGGGCCCTCGACGCCCTGCGCCGGGAGCTCGACGCCTGCGAAACCCTTCGGTGTCACGACGACCTGTGGGACGCGGTGCGGCTGCAACTGGTCCGCCTCGAACTGGTCCACCCTTTGGCGGGCCCGGAGGAGTGGCGCAGTGCCGAGGCCTTGCTCGACGTGTCCCGCCGACGCGGCGGTGACGACCCCCGCCGCCGGAGCCTGCGGGGCTTACTCGGGGCGATGCTCGATCTGCGCTTGGGCCGCCCCGCCGGGGCCTCCCTGGACGCGGCCCGTGCCGCCATCGCGGATCTCGAACCCGGTGGGGAAGGCGCGTCCATGGCGGGCTGGGCGGACTGGCTCTCGGCGCTCGACTCCCTGGATCGGGGGGACTCCGGGTCGGCGCGGACCCTGTGTGCCCCACACGTGGACAGCTCGGATCCGAGCCTCGCGGCCTGGTCCCACAGCTGCCTGGGTCGGGCCCTCCGGGCCGCCGGGGAGCTCGGATCAGCGGCCCTCGCCTTCGACAAGGCGATCGCGTTGCATCGCCACCGGGCCCAGGGAAGCGGGGTCGCCCTGGCTCTAGCGGGGAGCTCCGGTCCGCAGACGGAAGACGTGGCCCGGGCGGCCCGGGTGGCGGTGGACTCCGACCGTCCGGACCGAGCCTGGGGACTGCTGGAAACCCTCGACCGTCAGATAGCCGACGAGGGCCGCCGCCGTCGTTGCCGCGCCCAGGCCTCCGGCGAAACGTTGGCGGAGTGGGAGGCCCTCGACGACCAGATCGAGCGGCGCCTGGCGACGTTGGAGGCCCTGGACTTTCCAGTCGCCCGAAGTCGGGAGGCGGAGCTCGAGGAACTCCGGGATCGCCTCGAGGACGATCTGACGGCGCTCTGGCGGCAATGGCCGGGCTGCGCCGGGGAGCCCGATCCGGGGGGCGAAGCCTCGAACGGCGTCCCCGACCTCCGGGCCTTCTTCGCCGACGACGAGCTGATTCTCCTGGGCCGGTCCGGCGTCCTGCGTCGGACGCCGATGTCGAGGGCTTCGCTGCTGGAGCGGGTGGCGCACCTGCGCCGATGGGTTCGGCTGGACCCAGCCCCCCCGGACGGGGACTGGCGACGACAGCTGGAGCCGCTGTCGCGGGCGTTGGCACCCCCCGCCGGGGCGCCGCCGGTTCTCGCCTACGCCCTCCACGGGCCCCTCCAGGCGATCCCCCTGGCGGCCCTGCCTTCACCGGTGGGGAAGGGGTGGCTCGGGGATCGCAGCGTCTTTCTCATCGCACCGGCCCAGGCTCCGGGCGGCGAATCGCAGACCCGAGGGGACGGCGGGGCTGCCGTCGCGGTCTTGGATCCGCGGGGGGATCTCGCCGGCAGCCGCCGCCTCGGGCCGGTGCTCCGGGACCTCTTCCCCGACCTGACGGTGCTCGAAGGCCCGGCCGCCACCTGGGAGACGTTGCGCGCCGCGCCGGCCCCCCGTTGGCTCCACCTCGGTGCCCACGGCTCTGGAGGGCCCGGCGCCCCCGAACTGGCGAGCGTCGGCCTGGCGGACCGGACCGTACGGGCCATCGAGCTGACGAGCCTGCCGCCGCCCCGAGAGTTCGCCAACCTGTCGGCGTGCCACACCGGCGCCGCCGGCCTGAGCGCGGACAGCGGGCGTTTCGGCCTCGGAGGGCTCCTTGTCCGCCTCGGCGTCCCCTATGTGATTGCTAGCCGCGGGGATCTGCCGGACCCGCTGGCGGAAGACTTCAACCGTGGGTTCTACCGCCGCATCGCCGCCGGGGCCGGGGTGCCGGAGGCCTACGGCGACGCCCTCCGCGAGGTGTCGGTGCGCCACCCGGCCTCCGCCTGGGCGCAGCTGATGCTCCTCACCGGGCCCTCTTCGCCAGCCGCATCTGCGAAGAAGGGCCGGGGGCGGGGAATTTCCGAGGGAGCCCACTCCCGGTAGGGAGGAAATGCCATGCGCCGCGATCCACCCAACGAAGAAAAGCCCGCGACGACCCGGGAGCCTCGCCTGTCGGCACTGCTGGCGGAGGTCCTCGAAGACCGCGCCGAGGAAGCCAAACCGTCGAGCCGCGATTCCGAGGACTGGTCGGAGCGACTTCGCCGCTACCGGGCCGGAGAGCTCGACGCCGAAGAGACCGACGCCTTCGAGGCGGAGCTCGTGGCCGACCCATCGCTACGGTCCCGGCTGGTGGCCTTCGCGTCGTCGGACGACGCCGGGGCCCCCGCGGCGTCGAAGGCGCGGGCCTTGGACGCTTTCCGGCGGGCGAGGGCCGAGCGGAGTCGACGCCGTCGCTGGGTTCGGAGCGTCCTCCCATTGGCGGCGGCCCTGCTCCTCGCCGTCGGCCTGCTGTGGCGGTCCCCGGAGCCGACGCTGCCGCCGAATCTGGCCTACGAGATGACCGTCGAAGGAACGGCCGACCGGCGCTCCGGCGACGGGGCCCGTGGATCCGCGGTCTCGGCCTTCCCCGGGACCCGGCTGCGGGTGACCCTCAGGCCGCCGGTGGAGGCGGACTCGGAGGTCGATGTCGGCGTCTACGTCCGCCGCGGCGACCTGCCCCTGAGGGTGGACCGACCGGCGACGACCCGGGTCCAGAGCCAGCGGGGGGTGCTGAGGGTCGAGGGCCTGGCGGGGGATTGGTTCGGCGACCTCCGCGGGGCTGCAACCCTGTGGGTGGTGGTCACGCCCCCGGGCATGCTTCCGGATCAGCTACCCGCCGCCGAGCCTGTGACGGGCGGCGCTTCGATCGTCGAGTCCCTGAGTCGACCCGGACAACGTTTGGTCTTCGCCCACCCCGTGATCCTCCTGTCGGAGGAGAAGGATCCGATCTAGATGACCCGCTATCGCTATTCTTCCTTCACTGTCCGTACGGCCTCGATCGTCGGGGCCGTCCTCACCCTGGGTTCCATGTCCAGCGCCTGGGCATCGAGCCCGACCCAGTGGATTCGGACGGCGCCGGGCTGCGCGGCCCCACCGGCCTCTGAGGAGACCGTGCGGGTCCCCTGCGGTGCCCTCGGCGACTACTTCTTCGCGACCCACGGCGTGCCGATGAGTCTGGGCTGCCCCGCGGAGGCGCAGGGGCGCGAGCGTCCCCCCCACATGGTGCTGGAGTCGCTGGGCCCCGCGGGCGAGGTCTTTGGCCGGGACGGGGGACCCTGGGTGGCCGTCGTCGACTGGGCCGGGCCCCACGGCAATGCGGCCGGGGAGCTGATCGTGGCCGCCTCGGACGGCGCGGTGGATGCGGAGCTCTACGATTTCGGCGCCGCCTGGCCGGAGCAGCCGGCGGGTCTCGGGGAAGCGAGCGACGCCCACCTGCTGACGTTGCTCTGCGGGATCGCCGACGAGATCGAAGGGGGCGGGGAGCCGCCCTTGGGGGTGCACCTCGGGTTCGGCCGCCTGGCGGACCCCGAAGAGGATTGCGGGGCGGGGTCCCTCACCCTGGCCTGTGAGATCGAACGCCTCTTGGAGACCCTGCGCGTGGACCACGGCGTGCTGCCGGTGGCGAAGGGTGGGGATCATCGGGATCTACTCTTCCCGGCCCGGGTCCCCGGCGTGCTCGCCGTCGGGGTGCTCGACACCCTGCGGTGGCGCCGGGACGGCGAAACGGCGGCGACGTTCTCCACCGCTGCGATGGATCCGAGCCTCGCCCCGGGCTTCGGCCTGACGTTCGGGGACGGAGGGGTGGCGCCGGCGGGCTCGTCGAGCGCGGCGGCGGTCCTGGGTGGCTGGCTCGCCGGCACTCGTCTCCGCTCCGGCTGGAGCCCCGCGATGCCCCTACCCGCCGGCGCCCGCCTCGAGCCGTGGCCCCACGACGGCCGTCTCTTCCTCGCGCTGGACGGCGCCCTGGTGCCCGACTCGGATCTCGAAGGGCCCCAACGATTCCTGAACGAGGCCCTGGCCTCGGGGTTGACGATCCAGCCCCTTTCCGGGTCCGCGGCGGTCCTGACGGTGGCCGAGACCACCACCCGCTTCCCCGGCGACTCCCTGCCGGAGATGGTCGCGAAATCGATTCGAACGTGGCCGCCGCTGCCGACGGTGTACCCCTGCGTGCCCTGCGGCGACCCGGACTCGGGGGCCAGATCCGCCGCCGGGTCTCTCCCATCGACGACGGTCTCGCCCCGCAAGCTCGACGGGGGCAAGGCGTCCCCGGCGGGGGATGCGCCGGAGTCCTGGGGGGTCCGCCTCGACCTGTCCCGCTCCGTTCCGATCGACCCCGCGAACACCCTCAAGGAAGTCCTCATCTGGATCAACGGCGAGTCGCGGCGCCTCTTGGGGAGCCGGGACCCCGTCCTGATGGCGGCCTGGGCCGAGGCGACCCTGGACGAAGTGGCCATCGAAGGCCTGACCCCGGAGATGCTCGGGACCCTGGAGGACACCCCGACGCTGGTCTTCCTCTTCGACATGGAGGGGCACCGGTTCTGGACGGAGGTGCCGTTGCCCCTGGCGCCCCAGTAGCGGGATCGACCGCAAGAACGGTCGAGACGTCGCCGTCCAGGCGCGAGAAGATGTCTTGGATGTCGAAGTCTGTCGAAGAACTGCTGCCGCTGCTGGCCCGCCTCGCCGAGGATGATGGGGAGCTCGTGAGCCTGGCCGACCTGGCCGCCCGCGACGGCCGCTCGCCGTTTCACCTTCAGCGGATCTTCCGCGCGGCCATAGGTGAAAGCCCGGCCCAGTACAGTCGCCGGATCCGTCTGCAGCGAGCCGCCGCCTCTTTGCTCGTGACCAACAAGACCGTGCTCGAGGTGGCCCTCGACGCGGGATTCGAGAGCCACGATGGCTTCACGCGGGCCTTTCGGCGGAGGTTCGACATCACGCCGCAGGCGTTCCGCGAGCAGCGACGCCTCTTCGATCAGCTGGTTCGCCAACATCGAACCCACCTCGAGATTGCCCATCGATTCGCCCCCTGCGTCGGCCTCCACCGCGTGTCGACTCAGGAGAAAGCCAGCAAGACAAACCTTGGAGGACCCGAGATGAGCTACACGATCCAGAAGCAGGACAAGACCGAGACCCCGTTTCTCTTCATCAGACGGCAGGCGAAGCCGGAGGGTATCGCCGAAGCGCTGGGCTCCATGCTTCCCGCGGTGTTCCAATACGCCACGGCAAAGGGCATCGCCTTCGCGGGCCCCCCCACCGTCCGCTACCCGAGCTTCGGCCCCGGTCTGGTCACCCTGGAGGCGGGCCTGCCGGTGACGGCGCCGGCGGAGGGGGAGGGGGAGATCGAGCTCGGCGCCCTTGTAGGCGGTCCGGCGGCGACCACCGTCCACAAGGGCCCCTACGACGGCCTCGGCGCCGCCCACGAAGCGGTCCAGGCGTGGCTCGCGGAAAACGGCCAGGCCCCGAACGGCGCCCCGTGGGAGACCTACCTCAACGACCCGGGGGAGGTGCCCAATCCCGCCGAATGGCTCACCGAGATCACCTGGCCCATCCGGGTTGGGTAACGCGACCGAGTGTCAGCGTGCCCTTCGACGCTATCGATGCCACCGAAGGGCCTCGATCGGTGCGACCTGCTCACGCGAGCAGGTCGACGAGGGCGGCGCAGGCGGCGCTGCCGGAATCGGCCCACTGGGCTGCGGAGGTGTAGTGGTTCAAGCCCGGCTGCTCGACCAACTCGCCGCGCAGCCCGGCGGCTCGCCAGGCTTCGTGTTGGGTCCGCGATTGGCGAACGAACTCGTCCGATTCCTCGGTTCCGACCATGATGGTGAAGGGGGGCGACGCTCGCGGTATCTGGAACAACGGGCTCTGCTGCTGGATCAGCGCATCGTCCAGGCGGAGCTTGGGCTGCAGGAAGCTGAAGCGCAGGGGGCGGAGATCGTAGATGCCGCTGACACCGATGGCGCCGCGCAGAAGGGAACCGTGGCTTCCGAGTAGGAGAGCCGACTGCTGAGCGCCCGCCGAATGACCGGCGACCACCAATCGATCGGGATCGGCGCCGAACCCACGGGCGTTCTCTCGAATCCACGTGAGTGCCACGCCGTTCTGCCGGGTGATCGCGTCCATCGTGACCGTAGGGCAGAGGCTGTAGTTGGTCACCACCACGCTCACGCCGAGGGCGTGCGGGCCCAAAGCCGCGTAGGCATGTTCCCTCGCGCTGGAGGCTCGCCAGTAGCCGCCGTGGACGAACATCAAGACCGGCGCTCCGGCGCCCGCTGGGTAGACGTCCAGGTACGTATCGGGACCCGATCCGAAGGCGACCCCCAAACGGGCCCCCGGCAGGCGCCATGCTTCCTCGTTTCTCGCTCGGAAGTAGGCGCGAAAAGGCGCAGGATCCTCGACCGAACGTCGGATGTCGTACTGCGCGTCGATCTGTTCTGGGGTCTCGAAGTTGCGGTACAGCATGTGGATGTCGAAATGGCCGCCTACGCTCCAGAAACTACTCTGCGGGCTGCTTGAACCCTACCGGCTCTAGCAGGAGGCTCCGGCCTCTGATATCCAAGAGGGCCGTTCGGTAGCAAGTGTACCCATCCGCTCCGTAAGCTGGGACTCGTCGACGGTCGAGATGTCGATCCTGTTTGCTCTCCACCCTGACCCTCTTCGTGCGGGAGGACGGCGTCCTGGGCAGCGACATCGTCCAGGACGCGGTGCTCATCCTCGACTTTCCGAACCAGCGCCTCGACATCGAGATCCCGGGGGCGACATCGATCCCGAGGGCGGTGGGAAGTCCCCAGACGATCCGGCGGTGAGGACGACCTGCGCTCTTTCGAATCGGCGGGCGGCCGGTCAGCCCGGTAGGCGGCAGGTGGCCGCGACGCCGCCCCCGGGCCGCAGGGCCAGGTCGAGGTGACCGCCGTGGGCTTCGAGGATCTCGCGGCTGAGGGCCAGGCCGAGGCCGGTGCCCTCGGCTTTGGACGAGAAGAAGGGTAGGGGAGCCTGGGCGAGGCGTTCCTCGTCCATGCCCTCGCCGCGGTCGAGCACCCGGATGGCGAGGTCACCGCCGGCGAGCTCCACGACTTCCACCTCGATCTCCTCCGGCGGGCTCCCTGCTTCCCGCGCGTTTTTCAGCAGGTTGTGGAGCACCTGCCGCAGCTGGCCCGGATCGACTTCGACGGTGCGGGCCGGCACTTCGCGGACCAGGCGGAACGGATCGCTGCGCTGGAGGTCGGTGAAGAAGCTGCGCAGGTCCACGGTCTGCAAGCGCGGCTCCGGCAGGCGAGCGTAGTGCCGATAGCCGTCGACGAAGCGGTGCAGGCTGTCGGCGGAATCTTCGATGCTGGCGAGGATCTCGTCGAGTCGGGGGTCGCCGGGGTCCCGCCGCCGCAGCTGCCTGGCGGAATGGGCCAGGGAACGGATCGGCGCCAGGGAGTTGTGGATCTCGTGGCCGATGACCCGCAGGACTTTGCGCCAGGTCGCCGCCTCCTGTCGCCGCAGCTCCGAGGTCAGATGCCGCACCACGATCAGAACGTGGCGCCGGGCGTTGAGGTCGAACACCCGCCTCGACACCTGGAAGGTCTCCTCGTTGCCGTCGAGAACATGGCTGACCAGGGCGTCGCTGGCGTTTTCGAGGGCCTCCCGCATCGACTCGGGGCAGGCGGCCAGGAGGTCGTCCCACGAGCGGCCGTCGAGGCGATGGCCGCAGGTGAACAGCTGTCTCGCCGCCCGATTGCCTAGCACCACCCGCCGCACCGAGTTGATCAGCAGCACGGCCGCCGGAGAGGTTTCGAGGGCGGCGTGCAGCAGCAGCTCCCGCTGGCGCAGGTCGCTGCGCTCGCGGCCGAGGACCGTCGCCAGCTCGTTGTAGAGGGAGACGAGGTCCCCCAACTCGTCCCGGCGGTCCTCGGTCAGCCGCAGGCTGTGATCCCCGGCCCGCAGGGCGTCGACGCCGCCTCGGAGCGCCTGGAGCAGACGGACGGTCGGCTGGATGGCCCAAGACACCCACCAGGCCCCCATCGCCAGGCCGGCCGCCAGGACGACGAGAAAGGCCTGCCAACCGGTCCACGACAGGTGGGCGGCGAGGGCGGCGGCGCCGGCCGCCGC
>JBCDIS010000026.1:0-53576 GCA_038748685.1 Acidobacteriota bacterium
CCCCCCCCCCCCACAAGGGCGGGAGACAAAAGCACCGCCCCGACCCAGGGAGCCCGGGGCCGCCGCCGGCACGATCGGATCGTCCCGGGAGCTGCGTCTTGGGGAGGGGCCCTACGACCGGGCGGTGGGTGGACTCCAGGCGTGGGGCCGCTGGAGCGGCGCCGCCCTCGACCCCGCCAACGGCTGCGCCTGGATCTTCAACCAATACGCCCAGGTCCCCGCCGGCGGCGGCGGCCCCGACAGCGGACGGTGGGGCAGCGCCGCCGGCCCCCAGTGCCCGTGTTCCGAGTCCATGGCCTTGGGCACCGGCGTTTGGGGCCCGGGGGCGCCGGCGGGCGGTCGGGGGGGGGCCGCCACCGGGGCGGACGTCTTCGGCGACGACCTGCCCATCGCCGACCACGACAACCGCTGGGCGGTGTTTGAGCGGGACGAGGTGGCCGACACCTATCTCCAGATGGCCCTTACGGACCCGGTGACCCCAGGGGCCGGCTATTGGGTGATCCACCTCGATCCGGGCTTCGAGATCGACGTCGAAGGCCGTGGCAACGGCTCCTTCGACCTTCCCCTGGTTGCGGACCCGACGGGCCGCCGCAACATGCTCGGCCACCCCTTCGCTTCCGACGTCTGCTGGAGCGACGTCCGGGTGGTGGACGGGGCGAACCTCCTGACCCTGGACCAGGCGGATCCGGACGTCGGCGGAACCCTGGCCTGTGACCTCGTGCCGCCGGACCCCTCCTGCGTCATGTCGCGGGTCGCCTACACCTGGAACGGCGGCGCCTATGATCCCTTCGACGGCGTCACCCCCGGAGCTCTGGGCACGCTATCCCCCCTCGAAGGCTTCTGGGCTACGGCCTTCAGGCCGGGGATCGCGCTGCGGATCCCCCCCGCCACGAGCTCCTGCGGCCCCCCCACGACGCCGGAGTCCGGTGCCGGTTGGCACGGCCGGCTCATCGTCTCGGCGGACGGCCTACGGGACTCCGGAAACGTCTTCGGACAGCTGCCGGGGGCGTCCATGGGGCACGATGTCCACGACCTCGTGGAGCTGGCGCCCTTCAGCGACGACTCCCTGACCTTGGTCTTCGACCACCCGGACTGGGGGGATCAGGCCGGCCCCTACGCCACGGATTTCCATCCCCCGATCCGCTCCACGGACCGCTGGAGATTCGAGGTGAGGTCGGGGGTTCCGGGGCGGTTCGTGACCCTGGAATGGCAGGTCCCCCCGGGGATCCTGGCTCGATCGGCCCTCCTCGACCCCGACAGCGGCGAGGTGGTGACCCAGCTGACCCCCGGCGGGAGCTTCACCTTCAAGATCGAGGGGGCTCGGCGCTCGTTCGTGTGGCGCCTAGACGCCCCCCGCCCGACCCTCGGCCACCGCCCCGTGGACCTTCCGTAACGGCGGTTCGGGATTCGAGGTATGATTTCTCTGTTCACCCACCGGCGACGAAGGTGATGGGTTTGCAAGACACGTTCGACCATTCGAAGCGAGCCAAGGCAGAGGAGCGTAGGGCCTACTCAAAGCCACGGCTTGTCTTCCTGGGTCGGATCGAGCCCAGCCTACAGTCCTTCTCTCCGCCTCCGCCCCCGGGCGGCGGACCGCCGCAGCAGGGCCCCCGGAGGCCCTAGGTGCCAACGACCGTCGGCGTTTCGGAGGCCGGCGACCCGTCCGACGCCACCGCGAGCGGAGGCTGGTCCCAAGCGACGCGCTTGGCGGCTCTGGACCTCCTGGGGGAGGCGGTTCGCGAACGACCGGCGCTGCTGGAGGTCCGGGGCTCCTGCATGGTGCCCATCGTGCGGGACGGGGATCGGGTGACGGTGTCGCCCTGCCGGTCCCCGCGGCTAGGGGATCTGGTGCTCGCCCGGGACGCCCGTGATCGGCTGGTTTGCCATCGGGTGCTGGCGCTGGAGCCCGAGGGACTCCTGCTGGCGGGGGATCGTACGTCCCTTTCGGAAGTCCATCCCCGGGCCGCGGTGCTGGGGCGGGTGACCGAGGTGATCCGGGGGAACCGCCGGCTGGGTCTGGACTCCCGCGCCGCCCGCTGGATGGACAGGCCCCTGGCGCGGCTCCATTCGGCGACCCTTCCGCGGGGGGGCGCGGGGCGCCGGGTGACGGGCTGGCGCCTTTGGCTACTGGAGCGGTTGAGGTTGGTGCTGGTGTACGCCCGGGGGATGGGCTGGCTGGCGGCGGGGCGAGTGGATGCGAAGCGGGCCACCGGCGACGGCCGGTAGCCCTGTGGGAGCGGAGCTTCAGGGGCAGGTGAAGACACAGGTCCTGTAGGCGGAGTAGCAGTCAAAGAAGCAGTCCCAGTCGCCGGGGTCGCAGAAGTTTTCCTTGCAGCACTCGAACTCGGCGTCGCAGTCGGAGCACGGGTCATAGGTGCAGCTGAAGCCGAAGCGTCGGTCCGAGAGGGCGCGACTGAGGGTGCTCTCGACTAGGACCCACTCCGGCTGACGCTCCTGATCCCCGTCGCGGGATTGGAGCTGGGCGTGGGCCTCCTCGGCGGTGACGATGAAGGTGTCGGTGGCGATGAGGTCGTCGGCGACGAGGGAGAGAGCAGGGAGGGTCATCAGGACGCAAAGGCAGGCGAGGGTCATCCGAAAGCGTTTCGACATCGTGACCTCCTAAGGGGCACCTCCCTCGGCGAGGGACGTGCTCTGGACGTTGGGGGCTCGGCAACCTATTTGGTGCAGAGCTTGGGTTCGTATGTGCAGTAGATCCTAGGGTAAGGATCGATAGATGTCTATGAACCTGCGCTTTTAGGGGTTCTGTCGCTAGGAATGACCAAAAGAAAAGCCCCGAAGCGGGATGGCCGCTCCGGGGCTTTCTCGGCGCCGGGGTCGGCGCTGGAGGCGCGCCGACCCGGCCAGGTCGGGGTCACTTGTCGAGGAAGATCTCGACGCTCATGCCCGTCCCGTCCTCGGCGCGGCACGCCGGCGACAGCTGGTAGCGGTCGGGGGTGATGTCGGCGAAGAAGGGGTAGGTGGACTGCGCCTGGAGGAAGCCGGCCACGCGGGCGGCCCGCTCCTCGGCGGTGCAGTGGTTCTCGGAGGCGTCCTCCCGGCCGGCGATGCAGGCGTTGAACTCGGGGCAGGCCCGCATGAAGTTCACCAGATCGCAGAGCGGGGTCTTACGCTCGTTCTCGTCGGTGGGCAGCATGGCCGCCGGCAGGTCGAAGCCGTTCTTGGTGTAACCCTCGACCACCGCGCTGAAGGTGGCGGAGTCGCAGGTCCAGCTCGACTTGTAGCGGCCGCACTTGGCGTAGTCACCGGTGATCGGCTGGTCGACGCAGGGACGCGGCGGGCCGACGAAGGTGGCGACGCAGGTCTTGTCGCCGTCGAGGGTGACGGCGGTGGACGGATCGTCACCGCTGCAGTCGACGGTCCAGCCGCCGAAGGTCGATTTGTCCTCGGGCATGGCCTGAAGGTCGACCTTGGTGCCGACGTCGTAGGTCATGGTGCATTTGTCGGTGCAGACCTTGTTGCCGCCGGGACCGGCGATCTCCACCTTGCCCTTGCCGGGATCGTCGCCGTCGGGGTGCTTCCGGCTGCCGATCTCGACGGTGACGTCGTAGAGCTTGACGTACTTGGCGCCGCAGGTCTTGTCGCCGTCGAGGGTGAGGGTGACGGAGGTCTGGTCCGGGCCGCCGGCGCAGTCGCCGGTCCAGCCGTCGAAGCGGGACTTGGGATCCGGGGTGGCGGTGAGGGTCACGTTGGCGCCGCAGTGGTACTTGCCGGCGCAGTCGGATCCGCAGTCGATCTGGTTGTCCGAGCTGGTCACCGTACCGGTGCCGGAACCCTCGTTGGTGACGGTCAGGTCATAGCGGTTCTTGGGGGCGAAGCTGAGGCCGACGAGACCCCCTACGGGGGAATAGTCGAAGCCGGTGTCGGAGAGGTCCACCCGCAGCGCCGCGTTGACCGCCCACTCCTGCTTGTCACCCACCCGCCAGCGGCCGCCGGAGGTGAGATCGGCGTTGTCGTGCTCGCCGTTGGACTCGGTGTAGAGGGTGCCGGCCAGCTCGGTGATCCACTCGGTCTTGCCGTAGTCCTTGGCATAGCCCACGCCGACGGAGACCTCGTCGCTGACGTCGCCGAAATCGGAGTCGCCGGGGGCGAAGTAGCCGGCGTTGAAGACCCAGCCGTTGGCGTTGTTGTAGGCGAAGCCGAGGCCGAAGCCGGTGTCGCCCGTCACCACGGATTCGTCGTCGTCACCGGTGGGTAGATCGACGAAGGCGTTGACGGCGGTGGCGTAGAAATCGGTCTGGTTGAGCTCGAACTTGGCGCCCAAGCGGAGGTTGCCGAGTCCTGACTGGTTGATCACACCCTGGTTGAACAGGCGACCGTTGAGGATGCCGGAGGAGCGGTTCTCGCCGTCGATGGACTCACCGTCATAGCTCCAGTGGGGCAGCATCAGGGCGAGCTCCACCTTGTCGGTGAGGCCGTAGCCGATGGCGATGCTGGCGCGCTCGACGTCCATGTCCCAGTCGGTCCACAGCGGGTCGATGGCGAGGGTGACCGGGTCCGACTGAACCCGCCGGTCCCACTTGTTGTAGTACGTCGAGAAGGCCCACTGACCGTGGCATAGGTTCTCGCCGTAAATCAGGTTGTAGAGGCCCTTGTGGCCGCTGGCCGCGGTGGAGGCGTTGCCGTCCGCGGCCAGGAGCGCTCCCGGCGCAACCAGCAGGGCGGCAACGATGAGGGCTCCGGTATGACGTTTCATGATCTCGATCCTCCAATCGGACGGTGACGGGTCCGAATTCCGTGAGTCCGTGGCCGGCAGGGGCTTCAGAAATGAGTGAGTCGGACGACCTCGGAAGTTTTCAGGAGCTTAGCACCTTCGTTTGGTCCCGGTGGCGCTGAAATGCCTCCGAAACACCGCCCACCGGGGCTGACCCGGATCAGGCGGACAGGGCGTCCAGTAAAGCGAGGAGGAGGCGCTGGCTGCGGGCGACGGCGCCGATGGAGACCCGCTCGTCCGGGGAGTGGGCGCCGCGGATGTCGGGCCCGAAGGAGACGGCGTCCAGGCCGTGGAGCTTCGCCGCCAGGATGCCGCATTCGAGGCCGGCGTGGATGCCCTTCACCTCCGGCGGCTCGCCGAAGAGGTCGGCGTGGACCGCCACGGTCCGCGCCAGCAGCGGCGAAGAGGGATTCGGGGTCCACCCGGGATAGCCCTCGCGGCGGTGGACGTCGGCCCCTGCGAGGGCCATCAGCGCGGCGATGGACTGCCCCGCGTCCCCGAGGGCAGGGTTGGAGGACGAGCGCATCGCACACACCACGTGACCACCGTCTTCCCCCAACTGGGCCAGCGCCAGGTTGTTGGAGGTCTCCACCAGTCCGGGGACGTCCGTCGACATAGCGAGCACCCCGTGTGGGGCCGCCGTCAGCAGCCGCAGCCAGCGATCGCGGTCGTCATTGGTCAAGGGCTGCCACGGGCTCGGCTCCGGCGCGGGCCGCAGCTCCACCCGGAGTCGTGGATCGGTGGCGCCGTAGCGCTCCAAGAGCGTCGGCCGGCGGTCGGCGAGAATCGTTTCCAAGGTGGAGCGCCCCGCGGGGTTGAGACGCACCTCGGCGAAGGCTTCCCGGGGGATGGCGTTGGCCTTGTCGCCGCCTTGGAACCGAACCAGGCCGAAGTCCGCCCCCGCGCCGAGGGCGGCCTCCAGGAGGTGGGCGAGGATGACGACGGCGTTTCCGCGGTTGGTGTGGATGTCCATCCCGGAGTGGCCGCCGGACAGGCCGGTCACCGCCAGCTCGTAGGGCTCTCCGCCGCCGTCGTCCCGGGCCACTGTGAGGCGCCCTTCGACCCCGGCGGCGCCGGCGCAGCCTACGTAGATGGCCCCTTCCTCCTCGGTGTCGAGGTTCACCAGGAGGCGCCCTTCGACGATGGACGGGTCGAGGGCGGCGGCGCCGTTGAGGCCGGTCTCCTCGTCCACCGTCATCAGCAGCTCGAGGGGACCGTGGGGGGCCGCGGGATCCGACGCGGCGGCCAGGGCCATGGCTGCGCCGATGCCGTTGTCGGCACCGAGGGTGGTGCCCCGGGCCCGCACCCAATCGCCGTCCACCGTCACCTCGATGGGCTGGGTTTCGAAATCGAAGTCGACCCCCCGATTCTTCTCGCACACCATGTCCACGTGGGCCTGGAGGACCACCGTTGGCGCTTCGC
This sequence comes from Acidobacteriota bacterium, assembly GCA_038748685.1. Lineage (GTDB taxonomy): Bacteria > Acidobacteriota > Thermoanaerobaculia > Multivoradales > J023 > JAUIJL01. Next base: position 6,155 of record JBCDIS010000026.1, read on the forward strand.
CGCGGCCCTCGGTGGCGGGCACGGCGATCACCCGGTTGCCGGCGGCGTCGCGGCGCACCGAGAACCCCTGGGCCTCGGCCCAGGTGTCCAGATGCCGCAGCACCCGCTCCTCTTGTTTGGAGGGGCGGGGGATGCGCCGGAGATCGTCGAAGTGGCGCCACACGAGGGCGGGCTCGAGGCCTGAGAGCGGGCTGGTCATCGTGGGGATCTCCGTTCGGGACGGTTCGGTTCGGGACGGTTCAAGAAGGTACGGGTCAGGGGACGGTCCGCCGTTCACTGCTCCAGCAGCCAGCCGATCACCTGGGATTCCAGGCCCGGCCCGCCGCCGAGGTCGAGGTCGAGGTCCGGTGGGAAGCCGACGTGGCCCCCCCGAGGGCTGAAGACCGCCCGCAGGCCGTGCCCCTGGCCCGCCCGGCCGAGACCGGCGCGGATGGAGGCGGCGGTGACCATCGGATCCCCCTCCGCGGCCACCAATAGGGCGGGGACCGCCAGCTCCCGCAGTCGGGGGCCGACGCTCATCTCCTCGTAGTAGTTCTCGGCGGTGCCGAAGCCGAAGCGGGGTACCACGGTCAGCGAGTCCCACTCCCGCAGGAGGGTCGCCGCCATCACCCGCTCCACCGGAATCGGCACCTCGCGGCGGTCGGCGACGGCGCGGTACGTGTCCCGAAGCCCCCGCAGGACGTAGTCCCGGTAGGGCCTCCGCCAGGGCTCGTCGAAATGGCGGACGGTGGTTTCGAGCTCCAGCGGCGAGCACACCGCGGCGACGGCCCGGACCCTGGGGTCCGAGGTTTCGGTGCCGAGCTTGAGCACCACGTGGCCGCCGACGGAGTAGCCGAGCACAAAGATGCTGTCGAATTGGGAGAGCCGCGGACTCGCCAGGGCCGCCTGGAGATCCCCCCAGAGGCCGGCGTGGTAGAAGTCGTGGCTGTCGCGGTCGGCGCCACGCAGGTTGACCCGCAGATGGCTGACCCTGAGGTCTTCGGCGACCGATGCGGCCCGGGTCATGTAGAGGCTGTCGACGCAGCCACCGAGGCCGTGGACGATCATCAGCAGGGTGGAGGGATCGTTCACCGCCAGGCGCCCGGTGAGCCGGAGGGGACCGGTTTGCGGATCTTCGACGTGGGCGGACCAGGGTTCGGCCTCCAGCGTCGGCAGCGCCCGGCGGCGGTCCCGCAGCACGGGCCAGACGGTCCAGTAGTGGCCGGTCAGCGACATGGCGCCCATTATTCATCAAGATCACCGAGACGGAGGCGGCCCGGGCCGGTCCACGGCGTTCTACAATTGGGGAATGGCGTCCAAGGGGCCAGTTCGGGACGACGGCGCGGAGTCGAGATCCGCCCCCGGCGGAGCTGTGCCAAGTCCCCAGGAAGACCAGCCCAACCGGTCCCGGCCGTCCACCCCCCAGCAGATCTGGCGTCGGTTCTGCCGGTTCATGGGGAAGGTCTTTTACCGCCGGTTCGAGGTGTCGGGGGTGGAGAACGTCCCCGCCGAAGGGCCTCTGATCCTGTGCGGAAACCACGTCAACGCGCTGGTGGACGCCGTGGTGATCCAGGGGGCGAGCCCGCGGCCGATCCACCCCATCGCCCGCAGCGGCCTGTTCCGCAACCCGGTGCTGCGTCCGATCTTGGCCTTCATCCAGGCGGTGCCGATCTACCGCCGGCCCAAGGACCCCGAAGCCCAAGCGGCGGGGGACAACGAGGCGTCGTTCCGCCGATGCTTCGAATACCTCGGGGAGGGGCGGGTGATCCTGATCTTCCCGGAGGGCCAAAGCCATTCCGACCCCAGCCTTCGCCCCCTCAAGACCGGCGCCGCGCGACTGGCCCTCGGGCACCGCGAGCGCACCGGGGAATCGGCGACAGTGTTGCCGGTGGGTCTCACCTTCACCGCCAAAGGGCGCTTCCGGGGTAGCGTGCTGGTGCAGTTCGGCGAGCCCGTGCCCTTCGAGCCCGTGGAGGATGAGGAGAGGGAGGAGGCGGTGCGTCGCTACACCGACGCCATCGACCGGGGCCTCAAGCGGGTTACCCTCAACGTCGACTCGTGGGAAGACCTGGCGCTTCTGCGCTCCATGCAGCAGTTCTTCGCCCTGCGGCGACGTCGCGACCAGCGGACGACCCTGGCCCGGCGGTTCCGCTCGTTCCAGCGCCTCATCGACGCCCACCGGGCCCTGCGATCCGCCTGGCCGGACCGGGTGGAGGGGCTGCGGCTGCGATTGCAGAAGTTCCATCAGCTGTGCAGCCGCTACGGAGTCCGGGACTACCAGCTGGGGCTTCGGTACACCCCCGGCGTGGTGGCCCGCTTCGTAGTGCGCACCCTGCTCTTCGTGCTCCTGGTGGTGCCGCCGGCGCTGTGTGGCCTGCTTGGTTCGGCCTTGCCCTACCTGGCGACCCGGGCGGCGTCCCGGCGCTTCGCCCGGGGGCGCGACCAATACGACACCGCCGGCATGATGTTCGGTCTCCTGTTCTTCGGCCTGTTCTGGGGTGCCCAGACCGCCTTCGTCGCCTGGCGCTGGGGTGCCTGGCCGGCGGCGGCGCTCTACGGCTTGTCGCTGCCCCTGACCGCGGCGGTGGCACTCAAGGTGGGCTACGAGCGCCACCGTATCCGCGAAGAGATCCGAGTTTTCTTGCTCTTCATGCGCCGCCGGGAGCTCCAGGGGTATCTCCGGGAGCGCCGTGCGGACCTCGAGGCGGAGCTGGCGCGGATGGCGCGGCTGGCCAAGGAGGCGAAGGGGCGGATGGCGGCGGGCATGGCCCGCACGCAGATTCAGGGGCGGGGGGGCCAGGGGGAGGCGGCCCCGGGCCAGAGCTGGTCCAGGCGCCGAAGGTAGGGAGCGGCGTCTTCGGCGCGGCCCATTTCGGCGAGGCGGTCCGCCAGCAGAACCAGGACCCGGCGATCCCCGGGCGCGATGCGGTGGGCGGACCGCAGGAGGTCGACGGCGGTCCCCACCTCCCCGCTCCGAAGGCGCAGGCGGGCCTCCAGCAGGTAGGCGTCGGAGAATCGGGGGGAGCCTCCGCGGACCGCCGCGAGGGCTTCGAAGAGGGGGCCGGCGTCGCCGTCCGCCGTGCTCCGACCCATGGCCAGTCTCACGTCGAGGTAGCGGCGGTAGTCGTCGGCGCGGACGAAGAGCTGGGGGCCGTCCTGGAGGCGGCGGTAGCGCAGGTAGGCGAGGTGGACTTCGGTGCCCACCTTCCGATCGATGTCCCTCGGGTCCCCGAGGTCGAATCGGAACGCCGGCCGCCGGCCGCGGACCCTGGAGGCGGCGGGCCGCCGTCGTTCGAGGGTGCCTAGGCAGCCCTCGGCATCGCACTCCAGCTCGATGGCGAGGGTCTCCCGGTGCAGGTGCTCCCCCGGGGCGGAGTCGGCGGACGCCGTCACCAGCCCGCGTCGTCCCGCGAGGGTCCGCTCCACCGTGTCGAGGACCGCCTCCGCCGCGCGGTTCAGGGTCTCCCCATCCCCCTGGCTCTGCTCCCCGTCGGCAAAGGTCACCGTCGGCGGTTCGATCGAAACCTCGAGGGGGGCCCGGTTCCCGCCGGTGCGGTCGAGGAACGGCAGGGCCACCACCGCCACGGCGGCCGCGACGGTCACGGCGAGCATGAAGCCTTGGGGGCCCCGGAACGGGCCGCCGGAGGGCGCCGCGGGGGGGACGGCCGGGGGCCGACGTTCCGGCAAGGTGGTGGGCATGCGGGGATTCTAGCCCCGTCGGTCCGCGACGTCCCCGCAGGAAACTAGCCGTCGTCGCCGGAGGGGGCTGGGAGGATCTGCCTCAGGTAGGGCAGGACGCCGCCGGCTTGATCCCATTCGTTGGGGTATCCGAGGGACACCTCTTCGAAGCGAACGCCGTCGATTCGGTGGCTCCGCTTGATGTGGAGGTGGCCGTAGATCACCGCCTCGGCGTCGAAGCGACGGTGCCAATCGTGGGTGGCGCGGGTACCGCACCAGATCGAGAATCGACGCAGGCGCCCCGGCAGCTCGCCGTCGAGGTGAAGGGGGAAGTGGCTCACCAGGATCGTCCGATAGCCCTTCGCCGCCGTCGACTGGAGTCGCTGTTCCGTATAGCGCAGGCGGTCGGCGCACCACTCCGAACGCGAGGGGAAGGGATCAGGGTGGAGGACGTCCTCGTCGGAGCACCGAAGGCCCACCTCGGCCGCCCAGCGCACCGCGCCCTCCTCGCTCACGTGGGGCGGCCGGAGGCTGTAGTCGTAGAGCACGAAGAGGGGGACGAGGACGACCCGCCGACCTTCTGCATCCGGAACGGGCCAGGTTGGATAGGGGTCCTCCGGCGTGAGGACCCCGTAGCTGCGACAGATTTCCACCAGCCTTCGGTACTTGGCCTCTCCGCGGAGCTTGCCGTCGGGATCCCGGACGGTCCATAGGTCGTGGTTGCCCGGCACCCAAACCAGCTTCTTGAAGCGCGGTACGAGGGTGGCGAGGGCGTAGCTCAGCTGCCCCTGGGTCTCCCCCACGTCGCCGGCGAGGATCAGCCAGTCGTCCGGATGGGGTGGGAGCTGCTCGATGCCCCGGCGGTTGGCCGGGCACGCCAGGTGGAGATCGGAGATGGCCCAGAGCTTCATGACGGGTCTGCGCCCTCGGACTCTGGGCCCGCGCCCGGCGGTAGCAGCAGGGTCTTCAGCATCTCCCCGTCGCGGGCGACCAACTCCACCAGGGGCTTGCGGATCGGTTCGACGGTCATGTCGGGGAGCACCGCGGCGCCCCCTCCGGACGGTATTCCGAGGCCGGCGACGTGTCCGTCCACCCCCTGAACCAGGCGGTGGAGGCGGTGCCAGAGGGGTTCCTGGTGGGCGTCCACCACCATGGGGAGCATCCGGGCCGTCTCGAAAGGGGAGCCGTCGTCGCCGAGCCCGGCCCAGCCAAGCTGGACGGCTCCGGCGGACAGGCCGATGAGCACCGCCCCGTCGCGCCGACGTTCCGGGAGCCTCGCCGCCAGCCCGTTCTTTTCGAGGGCCCTCCAGCCCCGCTGGACATCGCCGCCGGCCAGCAGGATGAGGTCCGCCGACTCAAAGAAGTCCCGCTCGTCTTCGTTCGGGTCGGCGGTGATGTGCCCGCAATTTCTAATGCCGGCGGTGGCCATGGCGTCGGCGAACAGCTCGAAGAACTCCGGGCGGTCGCCGTTGGAGGCCCCGACGTAGGCGGCCTTCGGGGCCGCGGGGAGGAAGCCCGCAACCCGTCGCAGGAACGGCCCTTCGGTTCCGCTCCAGAACAACAACTGACTGTCGGCGATCAAGAAGATCGGAGGCGAGCTACGTTTCGGCTTCATGGTCCTCGGCTTGACGGGGATTCGTTGGAGAATCTCACGTTGACCGACACAGGGGATTCGAAGTGAGCTCGGAAAGGAGAGGAAATCAAGCCAGCGTTGGGAATCATGCCACGGAGCCGGTGCGCAGGAAAGAAAACCTGGGCGTCCCGCCCCTAATGGGAGGCGACTCGTCCCCCGAAGTCGGAGTTCCAACTTCGGGCTTGAAGACGTCTCCTTAGTGCGGAACGCGCGTTCCCGATGGAGGATCCGCGTCCCATTGGAATGCTGGTGAGAGTCGGTGCCCAAAGCTCGGGGCATCGCACCCTCAAGAGCGTGGATCGTCATACAATCGGGCCACAATGCAGACACCTGAGACACGCGTGGCTTCCGACTCGCCCTCCACCTTCACCCATCTCGAATGCGCGATCACCGGCCGTCGTCACGACGCCCATCAATTGGCCACGGTGTGTCCGGAAAGCGGCCGGCCCCTCTACGCCCGCTACGACCTGGAGCGCGCCAAGGCCACCTTCTCCCTCGCCAACCTCGCCGGACGGCGGGGGGACATGTGGCGCTACGCGGAGGTGATGCCGGTCTTCGCCCCCGAGCTGATCGTGAGCCTGGGGGAGGGCTGGACACCGCTGCTGCCGGCGCCGCGTCTCGGCCGTGTCCTCGGCCTCGGCTCGCTGATGATCAAGGACGAGGGGCAGAATCCCACCGGGACCTTCAAGGCTCGGGGTCTCTCGGCGGCGATCTCCAAGGCGCGGGAGCTGGGGGCCCTCCAGGTGGCGTTGCCCACCGCCGGCAACGCCGGTGCGGCGGCGGCGGCCTACGCCGCCCGCGCGGGGCTCGGCGCCCAGGTGGCGATGCCCAAGGACGCCCCGGGGGCCACGGTGGCGGAGGCCCGAGCCTACGGCGCCGAGGTGACCCTGGTGGACGGACTGATCCACGACGCCGGTCGCCTGGTGGCGGAGGGCTGCCGCCGGCACGGCTGGTTCAACGTCGCCACCACGAAGGAGCCGTACCGGGTCGAAGGCAAGAAGACCATGGGCTACGAGCTTTGGGAGCAGCTCGGAGGCGAGCTGCCGGACGTCATCCTCTATCCCACCGGCGGTGGGACCGGTCTGATCGGCATGTGGAAAGCCTTCGAGGAGTTGGAGACCATGGGACTGATCGGCCCCCAAAGGCCCCGCATGGTGGCGGTGCAGTCGACGGGCTGCGCACCGGTGGTGCGGGCCTTCGAGCACCGCGCGTCGCGGGTGGATCCGTGGCCGGAGGCGGAGACCGTCGCCCCCGGGATCCGGGTGCCGAGACCCTTTGCCGACGATCTGATCCTCGACGCCCTCTATAAGAGTGACGGCCTGGCGGTGGCGGTGGAGGACGCCGAGATCCTGCGCGCCATCCCCCAGATGGCGAAGCTGGAGGGGGTGGACGCCTGTCCGGAGGGGGCGGCGACCTTGGCGGCCCTCCGCCGCATGGTGGACCGCGGTCAGGTGGGGGAGTCGGAGCGGGTGGTCCTGTTTAATTGCGGGACGGGTCTTAAGCACCCCGAGCTCCGCTAGGACCGGGACCGCGGATCGCACGCCACGTCGTCGCGTGCTCGTCGCGTGCTCGTCGCTCGGCTTGTGCGGCGTACGGACGTACGCCTCCGCGCCTCGCTCCTGCGCTGCGACGATCTGGCGCACGCTTCACGGTCCTGGGGAGGCCCGCGGATCGCAGGCCGACTCACCGCGTGCTCGGTTCGGTTCTCGAATGGGTGAAATATCGGTGCGGTTTCGGCGTATCTCTCGTCGAACCCTGCTCGACGTTTCGCACTACCCCGAGGAGCCGACCCCGATGCGATCCCTGAGTTTTCGCCCTGCCGTCGTCCGATCTGTCGCCGTTGTCCTTTGGGCTCTGTGGCTGGCGGGGGCTCCAGGAGCCCTGCTGGCCCGAGACGCGGCCCCAGTTGTCGACTTGGCCCGCAAGCTGGACGGAATCTTCACCGAGGTCTACGCGGTGGACGGCCCCGGAGCGGCGGTGCTGGTGACCCGGGACGGAGAGGTACTGCTGCGCAAGGCGTACGGCATGGCTCACCTGGAGCTCGGCGTCCCCCTCGAGCCGGACATGGTCTTCCGGCTCGGTTCGGTCACCAAGCAGTTCACCGCCGTGGCGATTCTTATGCTGGTGGAGGACGGAAAGCTGGCCCTCGGGGATCCGGTCTCGAAGCACCTGGCGGACTATTCGGACGTCCACGGCGACGATGTGACCGTCGAGCACCTGCTGACCCACACTTCGGGGATCCCCAACTACACCGACATGGAGGTGTTCTGGGAAACCGTGCGGGACGACAAGGACGTCGACGGGATGCTGGACTTCTTCGACGAGGCGGAGCTGGAGTTTCCCCCAGGAACCCGGTGGGCCTACAGCAACTCCGGGTACGTGCTTCTGGGGGCGCTGATCGAGAAGGTCTCGGGCCAGCCCTACGCCGAATTCATGCGGTCTCGGATCTTCGAGCCCCTCGGCATGGACCACACGTCCTACGACGATCCCGAGCACCTCGTCCCCCGCCGGGTGGCGGGCTACGGCAGGGGGGAAAATGGCTACGCCAACGCCCCCTACCTCTCCATGTCCCAGCCCTACGCCGCCGGTGCTCTGATGTCCACTGTGGACGATTTAGCCCGATGGAACGACTCCCTCGTCGCCGACGACCTGCTTCCGAAAGCAGTCCGGGAGCGCATGTGGACCGCCCACCGACTGGAGGACGGCTCGGACTCAGGCTACGGCTACGGCTGGCTGATCGGAGACCACGACGGCGCGCCGGTGATCTGGCACGGCGGCGGCATCCACGGTTTCCGGACCGTGGCGATCTGGATGCCGGAGGAGAAGATCTTCGTCGCCGTGCTGTCGAACGATCCGGCGGCCCAGCGGGGCCCCGATCAGCTGGGGGCCATGGCTGCGTCCATGGCGGCCGGCGCGCCCCTGATTCGCCAGCCGGTGGAACTGGCTCCGGAGAGCTTGCGACGCTATGAGGGCGTCTACCGGGTCGAGGGGGAGGAGGAGCCGCGGGTGGTGACGGCGGCGGACGGTGTACTGCGGATCCAGCGCGGCGACGGCCCCGTGCTCGACGCCTGGCCGTCGTCCGAAAGGGAGTTCTTCCTCGACCGGAACCTGACCCGGCTTCTCTTCGAGGTGGAGGAGGGGGGCGAGGTGACCGGGCTCCGGATCCTCCGCTGGGGGCGTCCGTCGGACCGCGCCGCCAAGACCGACGAGCCGATGCCCGAACCCCAGACGGCCGTCGAGGTCGCGCCGGAGCTCCTCGACCGCCTGGTCGGCAACTACTCCCTCTTGGGCAATACGTTCCGCGTCTGGCGGGACGGTGAACGGATGATGACCCAGATGGCGTCGCAGCCCGAAATCGAAGTGCGGGCCGCGTCCCCCACGGAGCTGTTCAACGAGACCCTTGGGGCCCGCCTGGTCTTCGAGATCGACGGGGAGCGGGCTTCCTCGTTCACGCTGCACCAAGGGGGGCAGCGGATCGAAGCTCCCCGCGTAGAAGACGGGGTACCCTGAGATCTAGGGAGCCGCCGGCAGCCGCAGCACCGGGAGGTCGGAGTCGAGCTCTGGGAGCTGGCGATACGACCCAGCGCCGAGGTAAAGGACACCGAACCGTTCGGGCCTATGGAAGTCCGCGGGGTCGGTGAGGGTGGGGGACCAGCAGCTAAACTCCGGTGGGGCGTCCCTGGGGCGCTCCACCCGGTAGACGTTGGCCCGCCAAAGGGAGGGGATGGGTCCGTCCACCAGCTCCGCCAGGGGAATCTCGATCTCCGCCCACCAGCTCTCGCGGCCGCCCTTGCCCTCCCGGTCTAAGCGGCCGGCGCGCCATCGAATCCCGGAGCAGTTCCAGGCGACGTCGACCCGCATGTCCGAACGCCGGGAGTTGGGGTTGTGGACCCGGGCGTCGAAGAGGGCCCCTAGGGGGTTCACCTCGAACTCGAAGTAGCGGGTGGGGGTCTCGGATCCGGGTGCCAAGAAAATTTCCACCACCTCCTCCTGCCATAGGGGTGCGTCCCGCTCCCGCAGGCTGGCGCGGACTTCGTCGTCGACGCACTCGAAGCGGGCGGCCAGGGTGCCGCCGTCATAGGCGAGGCGGACCCGAGTGGCCCAATGGGCGGGGCCGGAACCGTCGGCGAGGAGGAGGGGGGGAAGCTGCGCCGCCGCCGTCAGATCCACAGCTGATCGTCGACGGCGACGGTGAGGGGGTCGTCCACCTCCCCCGTGTGGGCCGTGGCCTTGGGCTCGAAGAGGAGGATGTGGGCCTCTTCGGAGGCGACGGGCTGGTGCTCCACCCCTCGGGGGACCACGAAGAATTCCCCTTCCCGCAGGTGGACCTCCCGGTCCCGCAGGCGCAGGGTCATCTCCCCCTTCACCACGAGGAACATCTCGTCCTCGTCGGCGTGGGCGTGCCATACGAACTCCCCCTCGACCTTGGCCAGCTTCACCAGCTGTCCGTTGAGCTCGGCGGCGATCTTGGGGCTCCACCGGTCGTCGAAGCCGCCGAAAGCTTCGGCGAGGTTGACCTTGTCGCGGACGGGCGGAGTTTGCGTGTCGAGGTCTGGCATCGGATTCTCCTTTTCAGGAGCGCTTTCTCGCGCTCCGCGGGGCGTCAGCGGGTGGGGTCGAAGCGGGTGGCCTCCCGCAGGAAGCTGTGGTCGAGGTAGTCCCGTTCGATGACCTTGGCCATCTCTTCGGCGGTGGCGAAACGGTCGTAGTCGACGCGGATCACCGGGATGACGCGGGAGATGTCTTCGATGAACTCCCGATAGCCGTCGTGCAGCGCCTGGAGGTACTCGAGGGAGATACCGCTCTCCATGTCGCGGCCCCGGCTGCGGATCCGTTCCATCGAACGCTCAGGGGCGACGTCGAGGTAGACGATGAGGTTGGGCTTGCACATGAAGTTGCTCATGTGGCCGAAGAGCTCCAGGTACGTGCGGTAGTCCCGCTCGTCCATCAGCCCGGTGGTGGCCAGCATCTTGGCGAAGATGGAGTCTTCATAGATCGTGCGGTCCTGGACCGCGGAGCGCCCCGTCCAGATGATCTCCTGGTGCTGCTGGAAGCGTCGGTTCAGCAGGTAGATCTGGGTGGCGAAGGCGTACCGCGCCGTATCGCGGTAGAAGTCCTCCAGGTACTCGTTGTCGGTCACCGGCTCGTAGTAGACGTCGATCCCGAGGTGCTCGCCTAGGGAGGCGGCGAGGGTCGACTTGCCGGCGCCGATCATGCCGGCGATACCGATGAACAGCTTTTCGAATCGGGACATGGGATCTCCTATCGGCGGCGCCGCCATCGGCGCATATGCGGCGTGGGACAGATGTCGTGGTTACGATAGAGTTTGGACCGGATCTTGGCAAACCCGGGCCTTTCACGCGCCCCCCTGACGGACCGCCGCCGGCCGTCGTCCGCTATCCCTCCCGCGGGCCATCGCCGCCCGAGTCAACCGAATCGGACCCTTCGATGCCGACCGACGAACCCACCCGCCGCGAGCCGGCCCACGGCGCTCCAACGTCTTCGGACACGGCGGAGGACCGCCAGTTCCGTGAGGCCATGGAGCGGCTTTCGTCGGTGCCGGACAAAGACGCGTCGGTGGGCAGAGGCGAAGGGGCGGCGTCGGGGCGGGGTCGCCGTCGACGCGCGACCGGCGCGGTGCGCTTCGAAGACCGGGACCGCCTGGACCTCCACGGCCATTCGGTGGATCGGGCCCTGGAGCGGCTCGAGAGCTTTGTCGTCTCGGGGCACGTGTCCGGCCGACGCCGGCTGCTGGTGATCACCGGCCGCGGGCTTCGATCCCCCGACGGCATCGCGGTGCTGCGGCGGGCCGTGATCGGGTGGTTGCGCCGGGAGGGGGCGGCCTGGGTGAGCAGCTACGAGCCGGCGCCCCAGGCTGCGGGAGGGGCCGGCGCGCTGGTGCTCCGGCTGCGGCCCAAGGCCCGCCGCGGCGCCTGAGTCCCCCCGAGGCACCATGGATATTCGAGAACCGTCGCCGGGGGCACGCCTCGCGGATCGCTACGAGCTCATGGAGGAGATCGGCCGCGGTGGCCTAGGGGTGGTCCACCGCGCCCGGGACCTCGTGCTGGAGCGGGACGTGGCGGTGAAGCTTCTGCCGCCCTCCCGGGTCGGCCCCGCGGAGGCGCGCCGGTTCCAGCGGGAGGCGGCGGTGGTGGCCCAACTGGACCACCCGGCGATCGTGCCGGTCTTCGACTTCGGACGCCACGGGCAGACCCTGTTCTTCGTCATGCCCCTGCTCCACGGCCAGACTTTGAGGAGGATCCTCGCCGACGATCCATTGGACCCCGGTCAGGCGATGGCGATCTGCGCCCAGGTGGCATCGGCCCTGGCCCACAGCCATGGAGCGGGGGTGATCCACCGCGACGTCAAGCCTGAGAACGTGATGGTGGACGGGGGACGCCGGGTCCGCGTCATGGACTTCGGCCTCGCCCTCGACACCGCCGGCCCGAGGACCAGCCACAGCGGGGAAATGCCCGGAACCGTCGCTTACCTGAGTCCGGAGCAGGTCCTCGGAGTGGACGTGGACGGCCGGGCGGACGTCTATGCCCTCGGGGTCGTGCTCTATGAGTGTCTTGTGGGGGAGGTGCCCTTCGCCGGACCGCTATTCTCGAACCTCTACCGCACGGTCCACGAGCCCGCCCCCCGCCTGCCGAACCTCGGCACCGAGGTGGACGTCGAGCTCTCGGACCTGGTGGCCCGCTGCCTGGCCAAGCGGCCCGAGGACCGACCCTCGGGGGCCGCGGAGGCGGCGCTGGCCCTGCGGGAGCTGGGGGCGCGTCTGCCGCCGGCCCCGGCGGGGGTCGCCGATCTGGTGTTGCCCGTCCCTTCGGGCCTGCCCAACCCTAGGCGCCTTGCCCTTCTTCCCCTGGTGGGGCGGGCCGCCGAGCAGGCGGCGCTGAGGAAGGCCCTGGAGGACGTCCTGGCGGGGGCTAGCAGGCTGGTGCTGGTGAGGGGGGACGTGGGCGTCGGCAAGACCCGACTGCTGGAGGAAGCGGAGCTTTGGGCTCGCCAGCGGGAGGCGCGGGTGCTCCACGGGCGATCCTCGGGTACCGATCGGGAGCACCCCTTCCAGGGGATGGGGGAGCTGATCCAAGACGGCCTCAGGCCTGGCCGGGGTAGCTCGTCGTCCACCTCGGTGGCCCCGTCGCCGAGCGGCGTCGCTCCAGCGCTTTCGGATGTCGACCTGCTGGCGGACCTCGCGCCGGAGCTCCTCGATCTCTTTCCAGAGCTGGCGGAGCTAGGGCTCACCCACGGCCCGCCCTCCGGAATCCTCGCCCCCGACAGCGAAGCTCCCACCGCCCCGGGGGTAAGTCCTCTGACGACTGGAAGCCCCGACGACCCCGTCCGCACCTTCGAGCTCCTGGCCCGGGCCTACGGTCGGCTCGCCGGAGGGCGGCCGCTGGTGTTGGCCCTCGAAGGGCTCCGGGGGGGCGATCTGGCCGCCCGGGCCCTGCGGTACCTGGTCGATCAACCCGCCGGGCCTCCGATCCTGGTATTGGCGACCCTTCGACCCGAGGAGGCGGGCCCCGGGATCACGGAGCTGTCGGAGGACCTTCGTAGGGATCCGCGGGGGCTCGTGCTGGATCTGGGGCCCCTGGACCGCGGGGAGCTCAGCCAATGGCTGCCGCGGCTCCTCGGACGGGGCACCGTGGATCCCGCGTTGGTGGACCGGATCCACCGGGCCACCGACGGCAACCCGCTGTTCGTCCGCGACCTCATGACGGAGCTGCGGGAGTCCGGTGACCTGGTGCTGGAGGGGGATTCTTGGACCCTGCCCTTCGTCGATCCCTCGGCCTCGGACCCTCCGCACTTTCATTTGGAGTCCCCGTTTCCCGACGCCGTCCTGGCCAAAGCCCTGCCGGGGGGACTGCGGCGGGGTGCTGAGGACCGGGTCGATCGCCTGGACGGGGGGGCGCGGAGGGTCCTCGAGGCGGCCTCGGTGCTCGGGCGGCGGGTTGATGTCGGTGTCCTGGAGGGGATGACAGGACCGGCAGAGGACGGCACAGCCGGGACCCTCGACCGGTTCGTGGAGCAGGGGTTCCTGGGCCCCGGGGGCGACACCTCTGGCAACACCCTGACTTTCCGCAGCGGCGTGTTGCGGGACGTGCTCTACCGCAGCTTGTCGCGCCGCCGTCGCCGGAGCTTGCACCGCCGTTGTCTGAAGTGTCTCGAAGCCGGGGCCGTCGGCTCCGTCGATCGGATCGATGCGCAGCTCCTCCACCACAGTCTGCGGGCAGACGAAGCGGAGCGGAGCGTCCGCTATGGCCTGGCCCTCGCCCGCCGCACCCTGGCGTCGGGGGCGGCCGACGAGGCGGTGGCGGCGGCTCGGTGTGCCCTCGGTATGGTGGACGGTGAAGACGTCGACGATCCGGTGCGCCGGGAAGCGGAGTTGCTGGAGGTCCTGGCCCTGGCCCATCGCGCCTCGGGGGACCTTCCCCAGGCCTGCGATCGAGCGGAGGAGGCCTTCGGCAGATTCGAGCGGCTCGGAGACGGAGAGGGGGGGGTTTCCACCGCGCTGCTGGCGGCGGAGTCGGCGTGGCAGGACCGCCGGATCGAGACGGCTCGGCGCTGGGTGGATCGGGGAAGCGGGCTGGCCAGGGCCCGCGGCGCCGTCGAGCCCTTGAGACGACTTTTGACCCTGGGGGCGACCCTGGCGAGCCTGCGGGGGGAGCACCAGCAGGCCCGGAGCTTTCTGGACGAAGCGGAGACCCTGGAGGCGTCTTCGGTGGAGGGCGACGCCCAAGAGCTCCCCCGCGGCGGCCGACTGGTGACGGCCCTGCCGAATCCCGTCCGACACCTGTGGCCCCAGGACATCGCCATCGACGAAGAGTCCGAGCTGGCCACCAACGTTTTCGAGACCCTCGTCGGTGCGGGGGAGCAGGGCCGCCCCACTCCTCTCCTGTGCCGCGGCTGGCGTTCGTCTGAGAACGGCCGCCGATTCGACTTCGACCTGCGTTCCGAAGTCTGCTTCTCCGATGGCACGGCACTGACCGCCGAAGGGGTCCGGGACAGCCTGGAACGGGCCGCCCGGGCGGTGGTGGGCCGCCTGTCCCCGGGCGTTTTCACCTCCCTGGTGGGGATGGAGGACTTCCTTTCCGGTACCGCCAGGCACGTGGAGGGAATCGAGGTTCTGGGGCGGGCCTCCCTGGCCCTCCGTTTGACCTCGCCGCTGCCGATCCTCCCGGCGCTGCTCACCGACCCCCGTACGGCGGTGGCGCGGGCGGGGTCCCGCGGCATGCCCCTGGGAACCGGGCCTTTCCGGTACGCCGCCACCACGGACCTGGGGGCGGGGAGGGTGGTGCTGGAACGCAACCCGCGGTACTGGCGACACGGCGGGCCGAAGGTCGACGTGCTCGAATGGCGCACGGGGGTCGGATCCCCTTCGATCGCGGCGGGTCTGCGGTCCGGGGATATCGACATCGGCCGGGATCTTCTGCCCAGGGATCTCGAAGCGCTGCTGGAGCAGAGCCAGTGGCGGGACGGCCTCGTGGAAGCGACCCGCAAGAACGTCTACTTCGTCCTCTTCCACCGCTCCGGACCCCTCGCAGGGAGGCCCGGGATCCGCCGAGCTCTGGCGTCGGCCCTCTGGACTCAGGATTTGGTCTGGCGTGCCCTCGGGCGTTTCGCCCGGCCCGCCCTCTGCCTCATCCCGCCGGGGGTCCTTGGCCACGATCCCGGACGGAGGCGCCGACGGGTGCCGATGGAGGAGATTCGCGGATGGCTGGCGGCGGAGATCGGTCTCGGTCGCCGGCCCCGCCTGCGGGCGGCGGTCCACCCGAGTCTGCGGGATCGCCACGGTGCCCTCTTCGAAGCGATCGGACGGGTCTGGGGTCGTCTCGGTTTCGAGATCGAGGTGGTGGGGGACACGGTCGCCGATTTCCACGCCGCCTATCGGGACGAAGGCACCCTCGATCTGCTGTTGGATCGGTGGAATCTCGACTACGACGACCCCGACAACTTCACCTACAACATCCTGCATTCCGATGGCGGCATGTTTCGGCGCTTCTTCTCCGACCCCGAGGCGGACCGCCTCCTGGAGCAGGCCCGGGAAGCGCCCGAAGCCGCCACCCGGGTGGACCTCTACCGTCGACTGGAGGCCCTGCTGGAGGACCGCGGCGCCATCGTCCCCCTGTTCCACGATGTCGACTACCGCCTCGCCCGCCGGGATCGGGTCAGCGGCCTGACCCTCGGGCCCGTCTACCCCTATGTCGCCTACGATCAGCTGGCGCGGGCGCCTACCCCCGGAGGGCCTGGGCCTGGGGTCGGTCCGCAATCGGCAGTTACGAAGGCGGCGCCGGTCCGGGTGGCGGCCCGCGGACGGGTGGATGTGGCCCTCGGCTGGCCCCTCCGATCCCTGGACCCGGGGCGCAGGAACAATGCGGAGCGCCTCGAAGCCCTCGGCAACGTCTACGAAACCCTGACCCGCGTGGACCGCGGCGGGCAGTTGGTGCCCCACCTCGCCTCGACCCTCGCCGGGGATGCGGCCGGTTTGCGGTTCCGATTCCGTCTGCGTCCTGAAGCCAGGTTCCACGACGGCCGGCCGATCCTGGCTCGAGACGTTCGCTACGCTTTCGAGCGCCTGGTGGCGGACCCAGCCCTCGAAGGCGGTGAGATGCTGATGCCGATCCGCGGTGCTCGGGCGCTGCGCAGGGGCGACGCCGCCGGCCTTTCGGGCATCCAGATTCAAGCGGAGCGGGAGCTCACCGTCGAGCTTCGGCATCCGCTGCCGTTCTTTCCGTCCCTCCTCGCCCACCCGGGGACCGCCATCGTTCCAGAGGGGGCGATGGTGCCGGAACGGGGGGACGGGACCGGGCGGGTCGGCAGCGGGCCGTTCCGGGTAGTGGAATTTGACCCAGGGGTCCGGCTGGAGCTGGAGCGTCACCCCGATTATCGGCGGCCCGGTTTGCCCAGGCTGGCCCGGCTGTGCTTCCATTTCGGGGTGACGCCGGAGGCCGTGGCCGAGGGCTTTCGGGCGGGGAATCTGTCCCTGGCGGGGGACCTGCTCGCCGAGGATCTCGCCGGGATCCGCCAAACTACGGAGCTCGCCGCCGGGTTCGCCGAGACCCCGAAGCTGGGTACCTATTTCTTGGCCTTCGACACCCGCCGCGGCGCGCTGGCGGACGCCGGGTTGAGGCGCGCCCTGGCGCAGGGGCTGGATGTCGACGAGCTACTGCGGGCCGCCGGCGGCACCGTGTCGCGGGCCCACGGCCTTATCCCCCCAGGCCTGTTGGGCTACGAATCCCGGCGTCGCCGCCCGCCTGCGAGGCCCGATGGGGCGGACCGGCTTCGGGGCCTGGAGCTCCGCGCGGCGGTCCATCCCTCGCTCTTGGGGCCCCACAGGCCCCTCTGGAACCGGCTGGTGGACCTCCTCGGCGATTTGGGGATCACGGTGACCCAGGCGGACCGCCCGTTCATGGGGTCCCTGCCGACAGCACGCGCGTCCCTTCAGCCGGCGAGCCCCCTTGAGGGGGAACCGGCGGTGGAATCCCGTCCGGTGGACCTGGTGGCGACCCGGTGGATCGCCGACTATCCGGATTCCGACAGCTTCGTCCAAGGCCTTCACCACCTCGAAGGGCGGGGCGTCGGCGGACTCGCGGGGGGCGATTGCGAACGGCTGGGGAGCAGGGCGCGCCAGGAGGCAGAGCCCTCCCTGCGGCATTCCCTCTATCGCCAGCTCGAAGACCTCCTGGCTAAGGATGCCCGCCTCCTTCCGCTGTTCCACGAGCGGGCCTACCGCCTAGCCCAGCCGGGCCTCCAAGGTCTGCGGCTGGGGTTGAGCTTTCCGGAGGTCGCCTACGAGCGTTTGTGGTGGGGGCGCTGAGCCGGTTTGCTGGCTCAGTGGAGTCGTCGTAGTCGCTTTTTGGCGTTGCGTCTCAACATTGAGGTGGTATTTAGAAAGATCTTGTGATCCTGCAGGAGCCATATGGGCAAATCAGGCTAAGATATTTGTTGATTAGCCTAATTAGCTGATTGGCGAAACTTCGTTGTTGGAGCATCGCCATCCCCGCCCGGCGATCCGATCACCGGTGGGCTCGCCTTGCCTGTTTGGGCCGGCGTACAGGTCGCGGATCGCCAAACCCTGTGGAGGTAGATATGTCGAAACACCTCATCCTTTTCCTCGTCGCATCGATGACCCTCGCCGGCGCCGCCTTCGCCGACGACGCCCAGGTGACCGCGGTCCACAAGCCGGAGCTGGAAGCCGTCGAGACGGTCCAGTCCGAATCCTGCGGTAAGGCCGCCCTCGCCGGGATTCAGCTGCAGGACACCGCGGTGCAGTTGGTGGAGACCGACCTCAACCTGGTGAACGTGTCTTCGGAGAACGACCTCGGCAACCACGGGACCCGCTGCTCCATCACGTCCTACTGTCGCGACGGTTCGACGGTCTCCTGCTCCGGTAGCGTCTGTAACGGGGCAAGCCACAACTGTCCGCTGAGCCGGGGATACGTGCGCTGTGACCGCAGGACCACCTGGTGCTCCGCGCCATGCCCCCCCACCTACTGCCCGACCCGGCCCGGCTGCAACTATCAGTACTACTTCGCCAGCGGTTGCTGCATCGACCAGAACAACGATCCCAACTACTACTGCCCCACCATCTGCGAGTAGCTCCGCCTACCGACCCGGTCCTGCTTGGGGCCGGGTCCCCCTCCCCCTCCCGCTCCGATTCTCAGCCTTGATTCGCGTCCCTCCTCAAGGTTGAGACCCGATGCCCTTCCATGGCGATTCCCTGACCCCGCCAAGCTCTGGCGGCCGTCGCCAATCTCTCTCTCCAGTCCGCTTTGGGGGTTGATTAGCCAGGCCCTAGGGTGCCAACCGCCCTAGGAAGCGGCGGCGACCGGCTTCCCTGGCATCACGCTTGCTGTGGATGACCGTCTCCGCTTTCCCCTGGGGGTGGTGTACCACCCACCCGTGATTTTTCTTCGCCTGCACCCGCAGCGCGGTCGCCGTCGGGCGTCCGCGCCTAGAGATCGTCCCTAGAAGCTTGCACCGGAACCGCTGACCCCATCGAAAGGTACCCTCCGCATGTCCCGACTCCAGATCTTGAGCCTCTCCCTTCTCATTGCCGCTGCCCTGGCGGTCACCGCTTGGGCAGGTCCGCCCTCCCCGAGCGGGAACCCCGAATCCTCCGAATCCGCCGAGCAGCAAGGGGCCGAGAAGCTCCGCGCCGAGCGCAAAGCGGAGCGGGCGGAAAAGGATGAGCAACAGCGGCAGGCCTATCTTCGGGCCCTTCCCCAGCAGGGGGTGGAGTCGTTGGAAAGCGATCTCCTCAAGATGCGGACGCTGCGCAACTGGCGGCTCCTGACGTATCCGACGGGGACCCTGCCGTCGATGCCGATGGAGAAGGCCCGCGCCCACGTCCAGAGGAACGTTCAAGACGCCGCCCCCTGGCCCGGCGGGCCCATTGACCTGGGGGTCGCTTTCCCGTGGCAGCGCGCCGCGGTGAATCCCGACACCAACACCTGGATCGCCGTCGGCCCGACGCCCCTGGACTCGGTGGGCACCACCAACAACGCCTTCACCTACGGCACCGTGGCCGGCCGGGTCGGCGCCGAGGCCCTGGCGGTGGATGCGAACAACACCAACGTCGCATACGCCGGCTTCGTCGCCGGCGGACTCTGGAAGACCACCAACCTCCTGGCGACGAACCCCACCTGGACCCCCCTGTGGGACGACAAGGACTTCGTCACCCAGGGGGTCTCGGCGGTGGCCATCGATCCGAACAACTCCAACGTAGTCTACGCCGGCACCGGAGATTGGGCGGCGGCGGACCAGTTCTCCGCCGGCATCATGAAGTCCACGGACGCCGGCGCCACCTGGACCCAGCTCGGCGCCGATGTCTTCACGCCGTTCTCGCCCACCGTTCCGGCGGGGGGCAACCGCTGGTCGAACCAGAACATCAAGACCGTCGCCATCGACCCGAACAACTCCCAGACCGTGCTCGTCGGCACCCGCTACGACCTCTACCTGTCGAACGACGGCGGCGCGACGTGGGACATCTGCGGCTTCGGCGCCAACTACACCAACCCCGGCGGCAGCGGCACCCCCGGTCCCATCAACCGCATCTCCGACATCTACCTCGATTCCCGCGGCGCCCAGACCACGGCCTACGTCGCGGTGGGCTTCGTGGCCGACGGTAACAACGGCAACAACGGCGTCTATCGCTTCGACATCCCGTCCTCCGGCTGCCCGTCCTGGCCCGGCGGCTTCACCACCCTCTTCGGCGGCTTCCCCTCCGGTACCGGCAATGGCACCAACGGCGGTAGCCGCACAGGCCGGATCGAGCTGGCGGGGTCCACCTCCAGCGGTAGTCTGACCCTCTATGCCCAGGTGGCCGACGCCACGAGCCGCGACAACGAGGGTACCTACGTCCTGCGTCCCGACGGCGGCTCCACCTCCTGGACCCGGCTCTCCGGCTGGAACTCCTACGGCGGCTGCTCGGCGGCGGGTACCAACCAGGATTGGTACGACCTCTTCATCGCCGTCGACCCGAACGACGACAAGCGCCTGTTCATCGGCCACATCGACGTCTTCGCCGCCACCGTGAACTCCGGCTATACGTCGATGTCCCAGACCAACCTGACCCACGTCTACAACACCAGCGGCTGCGCCTTCTACGGTCGGGTCCACCCCGACCAGCACGCCGTCGCCTGGATCGGTAACACCGGGGAGTTCCTGGTGGGCAACGACGGCGGGGTCTACCGCAACACCAACGGCACCGGCAACGGCTGGCGGCAGCTGAACAACTCGTTCAACACCAACCAGTTCTACGCCGGCCAGATCGGCGCCAACTTCGCCGCGGGGGGCCGCGGCGCCGGCCAGTGGCTGTTCGGCGGTATGCAGGACAACGGCAACGCCAGCTGGGACTCCAGTCAGTCGGACTTCGAGTGGACGGCCCGCTCCCTCGGCGGCGACGGCTTCTTCACCACCTTCGATCCCCTCGCCGGCACCGAGACCGCCGGCCGCTGGATGACCGAGTACACCTACGGCAGCCTGGCGATCTCCACCTCCGGCGCCAACGGCCCGTTCAGCGGCTGCAACATCAACTACGTCGGTTCCCCCGACTGGTCGACCCCCTTCATGCTCGACACGCTCCACTGCACCAACAGCACGTGCTCGAAGTACCTGCTGGGTGAGGACTACGTTTGGGCAGCCACCGGCTATAGCGGCTCCTGCCCGAGCTGGAGCCGAATTTCCGGCTCGATGGTGAAGACCGGGGACGGCTCCATCATCACCGTCGCGTCAGCGCCCTCGGAGCCCAAGGCGGTGGCCGTCGGCACCGACGACGGCAAGGTCTGGTGGTCCCAGACCGCCTACTCCGGCGGCAACTGCACCCAGGGGGCGGCCAACAGCTCCAGCTTCTCCTGCTCCGCCAACACCGGCGCCAGCTGGATCGACGCCGACGCGTCGAACGGTACGCTGCCGAACCGCGCGGTGCTGCAGGTGGCCTTCGATCCGGATGACCACAACACTGTCTACGCCGCCGTCGGCGGCTTCGACGAGAACACCCCCGGCACCCCCGGACATCTGTTCCAGCTGGTGCGGAGCGGTTCCTCCATCACCGTCGTGAACAAGACCGGCAACCTGCCGAACGTGCCGGCCTCCGCCGTCGCGGTGAACCCCCATGACCGGAAGCAGGTCTTCGTCGGTACCCACTTCGGCTTCTTCTACACCGCCGACATCGACGCCGCGACCCCGACCTGGATCCGGTACAACGACGGCCTGCCCAACACGGTGATCGCCCAGCTCACCATCGACCGGGGCCCCGACAGCGATCCCCTGAAGGGCACCACCCTGGCGGCCTTCACCTACGGCCGCGGGATCTACCTGCTCAAGCTGCCGCAGCCGGCGGCCAACGACGCCCCGGTGGTGACGATCTCTGCTCCCGCGGACGGCACCGTCGCCAACATCGGCGACTCCGTCTCCTTCGCCGGCGGCGCCACCGACACCGAGGACGGCAACCTGACCTCGTCCCTGTCGTGGAGCTCGTCACTGGACGGCGCCATCGGCACCGGCGGCTCGTTCTCTACCTCTGTACTGTCCCAGGGGGCCCACACGATCACCGCGTCGGTGACCGACTCCGGCGGCACCTCGGGGTCCGACTCGATCACCGTCACGGTGGTGGATCCGAACAGCAATGGCCCCCAAACCGCGGTCTACAACGCGGGCCTTGGCGTCCCCGCCTGCGGCGTCGCCGGCAGCTCCTGCGACTCGGGGACCCTGCTCCAGGGGCGGGGCACGGTGGGTCCGGAGGCCAACCAGCCCAACACCCTCGACACCTGCTCCGACGGCGGCTCCGGCACCTACCAGAGCGACGAGTCGAACGAAGCGATCGTGGTGTCCACCGCGGGCGGCGGCGACTTCGTCGAAGGGGCCGCGGTCCAAGTGGACGTGACGGTGTGGTCCTGGAACGACGGCTCCGCCGACTCCCTCGACCTCTACTACGCCGCCGACGCCAACAGCCCGTCGTGGACCTTCATCGCGACGCTGCAGCCGTCGGCCGGCGGGTCCCAGACCCTGTCCACGACCTACACCCTGCCCTCGGGGACGCTGCAGGCCGTTCTCGCCAACTTCCGCTACCAGGGAAGCGCCGCCCCCTGCACCACCGGTAACTACGACGACGCCGACGACCTGGTGTTCGCGGTGAAGCCCTCCGGCGCCAACACGGCCCCCAGCGCGTCGATCTCGGCGCCGACGAACGGTTCGTCCTTCGACCAGGGGACGTCGGTGACCTTCACCGGAACCGCCACCGACGCCGAAGACGGCGCCCTGACCGGCTCCCTGTCGTGGAGCTCGTCGCTGGACGGCGTCATCGGCACCGGCGGCTCGTTCTCTACCTCCGCCCTGTCGGTGGGTAGCCACACGGTCACCGCGTCGGTGGCCGATTCCGGAGGGCTCACGGCCTCCGCGTCGGTGAACGTGACGATCGACCCGGTGGTCGGCGGCGGGGTCTGCAACGGCACGACCTGTATCGACTGGGATACCACCGGCACGGTGTCCTACTCGAACCAGGACAACGCCAGCAATGTGCAGGTCCTGGACAGTGGGGACACGATCCGCCTGCTGGACAACACCTGGCGGCGGACCACCCAAACGTTCACCGTCACCGCCAACACGGTGGTGGAGTTCGACTTCACCTCGACCTCCGAGGGTGAGATCCACGGCATCGGCTTCGACGCCGACGACACCCTGTCGTCGGACCGGATCTTCAAGGTCCACGGTACCCAGACCTGGGGCATTGCGGCCTTCGATGACTACGCCGGCGGCACCAAGACCTACTCGATTCCGGTGGGGCAGTACTTCACCGGCACGTCGATGTTCCTGGTGCTCACCAACGACAACGACGCCGGCACCGGCAACGACAGCTCCTTCCGCAACGTGCGGGTCTACGAGAGCACGCCGACGGGGGGCACCTGCGCCGCCGACGTGACCTTCGAGTCGGGGGCCGAGGGTTGGACCAACGATCCGTCGTCCACCTGCTCCACGGGAGCCTTCGTCGTCGGCTCGCCCACCCAGCAGACCAACGGCGGGGTGACCACCCAGCTCGCCGGCGCCCACGGGGGCAGCGGCGCGTTCTTCTCGGCCACCAACTCCAGCGCCGGCAACGCCGACGTCGACGGCGGCACCTGCGTGGTGCTGTCGCCGGTCTACTCGGTGAGCGAGGCGTCCAACGTGTCGGCTTGGTACTTCCACGGCCAGCGGGACGCCGGGACCGACGCCGGTGACTTCTTCAGCCTGGAGATGTCCACCGACGGGGGCTCGACCTGGTCGACCCTGGCGTCCTACGGCGACGTGACGGTCAACGCCGCCTGGACAGAGGCCACCGGCACCGTCGCCGCCGGGTCGAGCGTCCGGTTCCGTGTCCAGGTGGCCGACGGTCCCGCAGCCGGCGATCTGGTGGAGGCGGGAATCGACGACGTCTCGATCTGCCCGCAGTAGGCGAGACAGGATCCACCGGAAACCGGCACTGTCGGTCTTGGGAGCCCCCTTCGCAGGAAGGGGGCTCTCACTGTTTGTGGGTCCCTTTTCTCTGGAAGGAGTATTGCTTTGTCTCTCGTCATTTGATGAATCGTCTGATCTGTGGCAGGATATAGCCTCCTGTCAATGTTTTTCTCGCCCCCAGGAGGTACAACGATGCACCGTTCATCTCTGAGCCCCCCACCCGTCACCGCGGCGGTATTCGCTTGCCTGCTGCTCGGCGCCGTCGCGGCGTCGGCCCAGACCTACATCTACCCGGCCAAGTACGTGTGCGGATACCGGCCCGGCAACGTGACGCTGCTGAACGATCCTCAGCCCAATCTCGACCATTACGAAGACGTCAAACCGGGCAACTACGCAACCACGGTCAACATTGTCAATTTGGACCTGAGTGATCAGGTGGTTTTCCGTTATGTCGTCTGGGACGATGATCCGGGAAGTCCTTATCCGCTGCCGGCTCAAGGTTTAGGGCCGTTCCAGGCGGCGGAGACCAGCTGCAGCGAGATCCGCGGCGCCCTGCCGCCGGACGCGCCGTTGGGGGTGATCAAGGGCTATGTCGTGCTGCTGACCATCAGTGACTGCTTCCGGGTGAACGACATCTTCACCTTCGAAAGTCAGAATGCCTTCGAGCGTCACGTCGTCTGGGGATTCAACCCGTTCGATCGATTCGCCAACATCTTCGAGGAGCGGAGCCAGACGATCCCCGAGTTGGTGACCCCTCTGCCGAACTTCGTGCAGCCCCTCCAATGGCAGTTCGCCACGTCCAGCGGCGCCGGGGGCCTCGGTCTCGGCGCCTCCATCGATGTCGAGGTGGTGGAACCGAAGAAGTCCGAGAAGCCGATCGATGTCTACCGCGAGCTCTTCGGCGGTTGATGGGTAGGTCAGGCCCGGCGGCCGCCGCCGACGGCGGGGGCCGTTCGGCCCGGGCCCGATCGTCCTGCTCACCCCGGGTGGGCGCCCGCGAAGGCACCGAGATCGTGCTCCACCGCCTCCAGGCGCCGTTCCATCGACAGCGTTTCCGCGGCGTCCGGTCCCCTGTTTTGCTTCAGGGTGCGGAGCGCTTCCGCGAGGCAGGCTGCGCCCTCCTCCGGGCGGCCGGTGGCCGCCCACACCTGGCCCATAAGCCCCTCGGCCTCCGCGATCTTGGCGTCGCCCTCCGGTAGCAGCGGGTAGAGGGCGGCGAGGGCCTGGCGGAGAAGGATCCGGGGGGCTTCGAGGTCACCCCGATCGAGCAGCAGCCCCGCCAGCTCTTTCTTCGCCAGCGCGGTGTGGAGGTGCGTCTCCCCGAGGGCCGACCGGCGAATGCGAAGGGCGTCGGCGTAGAGAACCTCGGCGTCTTCGAGGCGCCCCCGAGCGTGTTCCAATCGGCCCAGGGCGAGTAGCACCATGGCCACCTTTGGACTTTGGGGCCCGTAGGCTTCGAGGCGCAGGTCGAGGGACTCTTGGAGGAGGGGCTCGGCGCCGTCGAGATCCCCCTTGGCGAGCCGCACCATCGCCAGGCTGCGGAGGCTCACCGCGACGTTGGGGTGACGGGGCCCCAGGGTCTCCCGGCGACGCTCCAGGCTGCGCCGATAGATCCCTTCGGCGCCGTCCAGATCCCCTCTCTGCATCAGTATGGCGGCCAGGTTGTTCATCGGTTTCAGGGTGTCTTCCCCCAGCCCGAGGCGAAGTCGCATGTCGATGCTGCTTCGGTAAAGCCGCTCCGCGGCCGGGAGGTCGCCGGTGGAGTAGTGGGCGACGGCGAGGTTGTTGAGGGTCGCGGCGATGTCGGGGTGGTCGCCGTCGTGGACCCGCCGGTACAGCCGGGATGCATCCTCCAGGAGGGCCTTCGCTTCAGCGTAGTCGCCGAGCTTGACGTAGACCTCCCCGAGCTTGAGGCTCAGGGTGGCGCGGACCTCGGGCTGCCCTTCGAGCCCCTCTTCGAGCTGCCGGCGTCCGCGATCGAGGAGCTGACGGACGGTGGTCTCCGCGCCCGCAGGTCGGTTGGGGTCGGCGGCCTGGAAGAGGTCGATCAGGAAACTGGATACCCGCTCTGCCCGAGCCCTGGCCCTTTCGGTTTGCCGCAGCTGGAGCACCAGCGCGGCGGTGAATCCCACCGCCAGAAGGCCGATCAGGGCCAAGGCCCCCAGGGCCAGACGGTTGCGCCGCACGAACTTGCCGGCCAGGTAGGTGACGTTGCCCTGCCGCGCCGTGACCGGAAGGCCCGCCAGATGGCGCCGAAGGTCCTCTGCGAACTGCTCGATGGAGGAGTATCGGTCGCCCGGCGCTTTGCGCAGCGCCTTCATCACGATGCTATCGACGTCCCCCGAAAGGCTCGCCTTCAGACGCTTCGGATCGGTACTTCGGGCTACGCTCAAGGAGTCGGGGGTCAGTCTCTGGACTCCACCGTCGCCTGAGGGAACGTCTTCCGAACGGCCGACCACCACGCTTGGGGGCACCGGGTCCCGGTGGCAGATCGCCTCCATCAGGTCCAGGCCGGAGCGGCCTTCGAGGCCCGCCGGTAGGCGGCCGGTAAGGGCCTGGTAAAGCACGACGCCGAGGGAGTACAGGTCGCTGGCCGTCCCCACCGGACCGCCCTGGAGTTGCTCCGGGCTGGCGTAGCGTAGGGTCATGGCCTGGCCCATCGTGACCGTGGTGCCCTCGGTGCCTCCGCCGTCGGAGGACAGAACCTTGGCGATGCCGAAATCGAGGAGCTTGGGGTGGCCCCCTGGGTCCACCAGGATGTTGCTGGGCTTGAGATCCCGATGAATCACCAGGTTCTGGTGGGCCACCTGGAGGGCCGAGCAGACTTCGAGGAAGAGCTCGAGCCGTCGGCGGACCCCTAGAAGATGCTGATCGCAGTAGTGGACGATGGGTACGCCCTCCACCAACTCCATGGCGAAGTAGGGGTTGCCGTCGCCGTCGGCGCCGCCGTCGAGGAGGCGGGCGATGTTCGGATGCTCCAGCTTCGCCAGAATTTGGCGCTCGGCCTCGAAGCGGCGCACCATGGCGGGGTCTGCGAGTCCCGGCCGGATCAGCTTGAGGGCCACCGTCTGCTCGAAGTCCTCATCTCTTCGGGCGCGGAAGACAGCGCCCATACCGCCCTCGCCGATCTTGCTTTCCAAGCGGTAGGGGCCGATGCGTCGGCCCGGCTCGAAACGGTCGAGGTCGCCGCCGGCGAGCAGGGATAGGACCGGTTCCTCGATGAAGCCCGTCAGCTGATGCTCGTGGGCCAGGAACGACTCGACATCCGCCAGGAGATCGGGATCGCCTCCGCACGCCTTCTCCAGCCATCCCCTCCGCTCGGCACCTCGACGGGTCCTGGCCTCGTTCAAGATGGCCTTGATCTGAGTCCAGCGGGCGGGGGTCACGGCTTCACCTCGTCGGTCGTCGGCGGAGCTGGGGGGCTTCGGCACAAGACGCGCAATCCAGCCTCAGGAAGGACCAGCGGCCTCCCCGGCCCCTCGGCTCAGCTCCCGCAGCAGCCATAGTCGGGCGGTGTGCCACTCCCGCTTGACGGTGGTCGGCGAGCTTCCGAGGGTCCGGGCGGTTTCTTCGATGGTGAGGCCGCCGAAGTACCGCAGCTCGACGATGCGGGCCTGACGCGCATCGAGGACGGCGAGGTCCTCCAAGGCCCCGTGCAGGGCTACGAGGTCGATATCGATCGCGCGGATCGCCGGCCCCCAGAGGGTGCCGCCTTCGAGGCCCTCGTCCAGGCTCTGGGGAACCGCGTCCCCTCCCTTCTTGAGGGTTTTTCTCCGCCGTGCGTGGTCGACGAGGATGTGGCGCATGATCTCCGCCATGCTGGCGAAGAACTGAGTGCGACTCTGCCAGTGGACGCTGCGTCTGCCCGCCAGTCGGAGGTACAGCTCGTTCACCAGGGCCGTCGGCTCGAGGGTGTGACCTGCCTTTTCGCGGGCGAGGTGGGACCTTGCGATGCGTCGAAGGTCATCGATCACCAGGGGAAGCAGCTTCTCCGCGGCGTTCGGGTCGCCCTCGCTCCACGCGTCGAGGAGCTCGGTCACCCCACGTTGGTCCAGGGACATCTAGAAAGCTTATCAAGGGCGGGGGGGCCTCGCCCGGGGGTGAGGGACTAACCCGAGGGTTAGCCGACGGCGCCCCCCTTTGCGTCTGAAAGCCCGGAGAATCGGCGGATCTCGGGCTGGCACACAACCTGCTATCAGGGTTCGTACTCGCAACCACGACCCTCCGCCGGCGGATTCGGTCACCGATCAACGTTCTAGAGGGCAGGCCCCCGAGGCCTGCAGAGGAGACCGTCATGTCCGCAACTTTCCGTCAGTCCTTTCATCGCAACCTTTCTTTCCGTAAGCTCCATATCTTTCTGGTTTCCGTCTTGCTGGGTTTGCTGCCGCTGGCCGGACCGATCCACGGCGCCGCCGGGTGCTCGTCTCCGGTGCCCCTCGTTCCAGGGGAGACCTGGCGCGATCCGGGGGGCGGAATTGGCTTAGCCGCTTGCTTCCAGGTCGAGCTGGATCGAGCGGGTTTCTTGATGGCGGACTTGGCCGTCATCCCCGGGGAGCCGGGGGCTCGCCTGTCGATCCGCGGCGGCGAGCCGCTGCGCCGCGTCTCCGGTCACCAGCTGCGCTGGGTTCCGCCGGGTAGCCACCTGTTGAGGGTCGACGCCGAAGACCCGAGAGGGCCCCTGGCACCCTTCCGCCTGAGGGTGGGGTTTGCGACTCCCATCGGTACGTCCCGCAGCGAAACCGACAGCGAGCTGGAGGTGGAGCCCGATCCCGTGATCGGAGGAGGTTTGGTCGGGTTGGGCGGGACCTTCGCCCGTAGCGAGACCGACAGCGAGCTGGAGGTGGAGCCCGATCCCGTCGTCGTTCCGGGTGGGGCCGGGAAGGATCCCCACGATCTGTCCCTCCCGTTCGTCGCGCTGCGGCCGGACCTCTCCGAGCTGTGTGGTTCCGAAGAGGGTGACGACCACGGAGACGGCTTTCTTTGCGCGACCCCCATTCCCTTGGGCGAGGTCCTCCAGGCCGAGCTCGGCAACGGCTGGGGCGACGATGTCGATCTGTTTCGCTTCGACCTGCCCGCCTTCGGCACCGTCGAGATCCAGGCCGGAACCGCGTCCGGCGCCCAGCTAGACGTGGCGCTGTTCGATCGGCACGGCCTTCGCCTGTCCGATTCCGGCGGCTCCATAGGCGGTCGCCAGGTGCGGACGATGGTCCCGGGCACCTACTTCCTGCGTGTCGAGGCCCGCGGGGGCGGGATCGCGCAATACGACCTCGTCGTCGACTCCCAACCTTGACGGACCCGGCGTGGCGAACGTCCCGCGTCTAGGCTAGCCGCAGAGGCAGCGCAGCAGCCACAGTCGGGCCATCCGCCATTCCCGCTTGACCGTCCGGGTCGAAACGCCGAGGACCCGGGCGGTCTCTTCCACCGTCAGACCACCGAAGTAGCGCAGCTCGACGATGCGAACCTGGCGGGGATCGACCCCGGAGAGGGCCCGCAGCGCCCGGTCGAGGTCGAGCAGGTCAGCACGTGGGGAACCCTCCCCGAACCCGCTGACGGATGAGGGGGTCGCAGGCCCCCCCGGGCCGTCGAGCAGGCAGTCGAGATCGACTTTGGGCAGACCTCCGCCTTTCTTCAAGGCCCGAGCGTCCCGCGCGTGGTTGACCAGAATACGCCGCATGACGGTCGACATGTAGAGAAAGAACTGAGCTCGACTGTGCCAGGGAGCGGTGCGACGGCCGATCAAGCGCAGGTAGGCCTCGTGCACCAGTGCGGTGGGGTCGAGGGTGTGTCCTGGCCTCTGACGGGCCATGAACGACCTGGCCAGCCGCCGCAGGTCAGGGAGGACCAGGGGGATCAACCGGTCAAGGGCCGCCGGATCGCCGAAGCTCCAGGCGTCCAGCAGGCCGGTGACGTCTTGTTGTGCCGAGCAGGGAGAGGGGAATGTCTCTGCGATGGGGATGGGATCCTCCGGCATCGGCGGCCCAGGAGGAGCGCCGCCGGTGTGTCGTTTCCGAGATCGAATCCGTCTCTTCGAAATAGAGCGAGATTCGCACAAAGAAAGGACCATCCCCGGCTACGGACGTTCTGCTCGGCCATCCTCGGCTTCGGAGGGATTCTTGAAAAACGAAGGGTACTCCGTCATCATTTCACGGCTCCCGAAGGATCAGCTGGCTGCCCTCCGAGGGGAAGCCCCGTGTACCCGGGTGAAAGATTTTCTGGTGAGGAGGCCCCATTGCCCACGGAAGTGACGAAGATCACCCTCGAAGGTTCGAAGAGAAAGTATGTTGAATTCCAGCGCACTGTCCAGGAGGCACATGTCGCCATTGCCGGTTTTGCAAACGAGCTTCCGAAGTCACTGAAGCTCAAGGTGCAGACGAAGGATTGCCTGGTCGAGGTCTGGGCGAAAGGGCTGGGACCCAGCTCGAGCCTGTCCGTTCTCGTGATCGCATCGGTCGCCGAGACCGTGGATTCGTGGCCTTTGCACACCATTACGGTGTGTTGGAATCGAGGAAAACTAAAGGTCTATCCTGAGAACTGCGAGCTCGGTTCTCCCGGAAATCTGGTTTGGCAGCCGGGGGGTGGCGAAAACGATTGCAACATCATCGGCGTCTTGGGACTCGGAGGAAGAAGCTTCGGCCCGACGACGGCCCGGAAGAGTGCTACGAATCGGCTTCGCTGGTTCTGCGCAGACTTGTTCCGTGACAAGAAACGCACCTCCTATCCCTATGCGGTCCTCGCCGAAAAGGGAGGTGAGGTCCGATTCTGTGATCCCAAGATTACGAATGTTCCCGCCGGTCCGATGCTCAACCTGGAGGGACCTAGAAAGATGTAGGGGAGCCGGGTCCTCGATGTCCGGACGCCTCCAGGTCGGCGGCTAGGGGCAGGGCCTCCTCGGAGTACCCCAGGAGCAGAAGAGCTTCGACCCTCGGGGCCAAGAGGTGTGGGTCGCGGGAGGTCGCCGCGGCGGTCGCCGACGTTTCGAGGGCCTGTCCCAAGGCGTCGGTGGCCGTTTCGGTGTCGCCAGCTGCCCTGTGGGCTCGGCCGAGTAGGACGTAAGCCTCCACTAACTCGGCGAGGAGGACGGGGTCGCCGGGATTCTCCCCGTGCCAGTGGGCCAAGGCGTCGACCGCCGTCTGGGCTTCCAGCACTCCTTCGTTCACCTGTCCGGCGGCGAGGAGGGCTCGCACGAGGCCGAGCCTGGCCCTGGCCAGGCCGTGGCGGAACGGCCGTTGCTGAGCGACCTCGGTCAACTCTCGGAGCCCATGGCGCAAATCCGGTATGAGAGGGGACGGTTCTTCCCCCGACGCCAGCCGACCGACGGCCACCGCCACGCGGCCCGTTGCCCTGGATTGGCGCCAGAAGACGTTGGTGGGGTCCTTGTTCACCAGCGTCTCCGCGGCGTTTAGCTGGACCCTCCCGTGGCGGATCGCTGCGTCGACCTCACCGCGGTGAAGCTGTAGACGGCTCAAGAAGTTCTGGCTGATCGCCAGCTCTTCGAGCCACGGGGCGTGCTGCGGATCCTGCGCCACAAGCCGGGTGGCGATCTCCTCTTCTTTCTTGAATTGGCGGAGGGCCCCGTCGAGCCTGCCGAGGCGCCAGAGAACGTTGCCGACGAGGTTGTGCTGCTGGGCCAGCTCGAGCTGCAGGTCAGTGTCCGAGGGGCGGGAGGCGAGGAGATCCTGGGTCAGCCGGAGGTTCTGGTCGTAGGCCGCGAGGGCGGCCTCGAGATCGCCCTTGGCTTCTTGAATGGACCCTATGCTGCTGTGGGCGTAGCTCATCTCCAGGCGCCAGCGGGGGGCCTCCGGCTCCAGGCGGGTCAGCTCTTTCGAGACGGCGAGGTAGCTCTCCATCTGCTGCAGTGCTTCCGCCAAAGCTCCCCGCTGGTATTGGACGAAGCCGAGCCAGTAGTAACTCTGACCGACGCCGAACAGAGTCTCCGTATCCCGGGGCCGGCGGTCTGCGAGCTCCCGGGCCAGGGCGAGGGACTCCCGGAGGGGACCCAGGGCGTCGGCCGGCCGACCCTGGTCGATACGCACCTCGCCGATCTGATAGAGCGCCTGGGACCGGCGGGCCAGCTCCTCGTCCGACAGCTCCGCCGGCGGCACGGCGGCGAAGTACCGCAGGGCCTGGTCGCCGATGTCATCGAGGATGTCGAGGCGACCCACCCCAGCCAGCTTCTTCCGGAGGTCGCCGACCATGTAGCCGATCAGCCCTTCGGCCTGCCCTTGGCGCCGCTGGGAGCGCTCCCGCGCGGCTTCGGCTTCGTGCCGGGCGGCGTTCTCGCGGATCGCCATGACGCCCACGATCGCCATCACCGCCAGCGCTACGGAGGCCACGGCGGTGGCGACCCTGCGGCGGTTCTGAGCTCTGCGAAGGGCCAGATCCCTGGCCCTCGCCTCGACCCGGGCTCGGCGACGTTCGTCGAGGCTCCGCAGCCGTTCCGCGAGACTCTGGGCGCTGGCGGGGCGCAGAGCCGGGCTGCCGTCGGTGACGGTGGCGAGATCTTCCACCAGGAGTGGGTCGTCCACACCCCGCTCCCAGCCCGGGGCGATGGTGCGGCTGAAGTCACCGACCACCAGCTGGTAGAGGAGGACCCCGAGGGAGTAGAGGTCGGACTGAACGGTGGCGGTCTTGCCTTCGACGAGCTCCGGGGCCAGGTAGGCGAGGGTGCCGCCGCCGGTGGATTCTGTGGAGCTGACCGTGGCGGTGAAGCCGAGGGGGGTAAGTCCCGGCGCCTCTAGGCGTCGGCGGTCGGTGAGCAGGCCGATGCCGAAGTCCGTGAGGCGAGCGTGGGGACGGCCTTCCCGGTCGCGGGAGATCAGCACGTTCTCGGGCTTGACGTCTTTATGGAGGACGCCGACGGAGTGGGCGGCCGCCAGGGCCTCGGCGACCTCTACCACCCGCTCGAGGCGGCTCTCGAGGGGCACCGCGTCGAAACCGCCCTGCTCTTCGACCCAATCCACCAGGTTGCCCCCTTCGGTGTATTCCGATTCGACGAAGTAGGGGGCGTCCTCGAAGTGCCAATCTAGGATGCGGGCAATGTCGTCCCGGTGGCCGAGGGCCTCCTTGAGCAGGTGGAAAAGGGTCACTTCCCGTTTCAGTCCGCGCAGGCGGTCGGCGTCGAAGCAGAATTTGAACACCCGGCGCTGGTCGGACGGATGGCGGGAGAGCCAGACTTCACCGAAGCCCCCTTCCCCGAGGCGCTCGACGAGCCTCCAGTTGGGGCGGTGGGGGACGGTCTGGCCGGGGGCGGGACGCCAGCCGAGCAGGCGCTCTTCGTTCGGCGGCAGGACCCGACGGATTCCGCCGACGTCGGTGGGGGCCTCCAGGGGAGCAAGACCTTCGGAGCCGACTTCGAAAACGTCGAGGGGCTCGTCGGCGTCCGGCATCAGGTATCCGCCGTGGGCCAGCCACCGGACGGCCCCCTCCAAGTTGGACGGGGTTGCGCCTCCGGGGCCCACCGCCACCCGACGGGCAAGGTCGAAGGCGCCGCGGCTCAACAGGGTCTGACCCGGTCGGCCGAGCTGGGCCAGGTGCCGGATGACGGTCCGAGCCATGCCCTCGACGGTCACCAGCGGCGCCCCCCGGGAAACCTCCTCGTCGGGATTGCGCCGCAGGAGGATCTCGCCGAGGTGGATGGCGGTTCGGGCGGCCAGCGGCCAGGCGGGCTCTCCCGTGACCTCGCTAAGGGAACGGTGGTGGAGGAGGGCGCAGGCCACGGCGTCGGAGGGTCGTTCGAAGAGGGCGAGGAGGGCGTCCCCCTCTTCGATCACGGCCCCGCCGTGGCGCGCCACCAGATCCCGCAGCCGACGGTCGTATCGACCCAGGGAATCCGCGGCGGCGGCCCCCCGTTGAGCGGGTAGCAACCCGCGGTCGATTACCTCGGTCCGCAGGAGGGTACGAACCACGGTCTCGACCTCACCCCCGGGGGCGTCGGCGGTCGGCAACGTCCATTCCGCGGTCGGGAGGTCGCCGGAGTCCCCGCCATCCCGCGGCTCCCCCCGCGTCGCCTTCAGGGACGACTCGGCGTCGACCCGGGCCGGCGGGGCAAAGTCCCCAGCCCCGGGGACCGACCGCAGTCGCTCCAAGGCGTCGGCCACGACCCGCGCATTCGGCGGCCGTCCCCCGGGGTCCTTGGCGAGGAGCTGCTCCACCAGGGTCACGAGGTCCACCGGGAGGCCGGGGCGAAGCAGGGCCAGCGGCTCCGGGCGGGTGCTCGTGACGCGGTGAAGGGTATCCAGCCAGTGGTCCCCGAGGAATGGAGGGCGGCCGGTGAGCATCTGGTAGAGGAGGGCGCCGAGGGCGAAGAGGTCGCAGCGGTGGTCGACGGAGCGGCCCGTAGCCTGCTCTGGCGACATCGCGTGGAGGGTCCCCATCAAGGCCCCCGCCCGGGTCAGGGTGGCTGCCTCGATGTCATGGCGTTCGCCCCGACCCCCGGGATCAGACCAAAGCATCCGAGCGAGTCCGAAGTCGAGGATCTTGGCGTGGCCCGCCTGGGTCACCAGCACGTTTTCGGCCTTTAGGTCCCGGTGCACCAGTCCTTTGGAGTGGGCCTCCGCTAGTCCTTCGGCGATCTCCGACCCGAGCCTGAGGACGGCGTCCAGCTCGAGATCCCTAACCGACAGGGACTCAGCGAGGGTGCTGCCCTCGACGCGCTCCATGACGATGCAGTCGCCGTCGTCGATCTCGAGGAGCTCGAAGACCTGCACGATGGCAGGGTGGCTCAGCCGAGCCACCGCGCGGGCCTCCCGGCGGAACCGTGCGCGGTGGCCCCGATCGACGGGAAGGTCGGCTCGAATGCGCTTGATCGCGACGTGCCTGCGGAGGCGCTCGTCAAAGCCAAGGAAGACCTCCCCCATACCGCCGCGGCCGATCACCGCCTCGATCCGGTATCCCCCGAGCCGGGCCGGGGTCTGTGGAAGGTCCTGGGGGGAATTGACCTCCGGGGCCTCGGTCACCTTTTCGGAAGGGGAGGAGATCGCGGGGTTCCCGCGCGGGCTCGAACCGTCAAGGCTAGGGGCAGGTTGGGGGATCGAGGACTGCGGGTGGCGAGGGACTTCACTGCGGCTAGGTGTACGCATTTCGGCCTAGAAACGCGCGGTGGGCTCTCAAACCGGACCGGGTTCGGCGTGGCGTATTCGCCTGTCGTCACTCCTTGAGGCGACCCTTGAGGCCGAGGCGGGCGATCATCCGGTGCAGGGAGTTCACGTGGACACCGAGGTGCTCAGCGGTGGCGGCGTAGTCGCCGCCGGTATCCCTGAAGGTCCGCAGGATGAGCTTTGATTTGGTCTCGACGATCGCGGCGTGCAGCTCCCCTGGAATCTCTCCGCCCCCGAGGGCGACCTCGTCGGGGAGGTCCGCGGGGCCCAGCGTGTCA
This sequence comes from Acidobacteriota bacterium, assembly GCA_038748685.1. Classification (GTDB taxonomy): domain Bacteria; phylum Acidobacteriota; class Thermoanaerobaculia; order Multivoradales; family J023; genus JAUIJL01. The sequence goes on from JBCDIS010000026.1 coordinate 40,756, forward strand.
CCGTCGCCGAGGACCAGCGCTCGCTCGATGGCGTTGCCGAGCTCCCGGACGTTGCCCGGCCAGTCGTAGGCGGCGAGGCTGCGCCGCGCGGCGGCCGATAGGGCGACGCCGCGGCGGCCGAGGCGCCGTCCGTGGACGGTGAGGAAGTGGGCGGCCAGGAGAGGGATGTCCCCCCGCCTCTGGCGCAGCGGCGGCGTTTCGAGGGTGATGACCTTGAGACGGTAGTAGAGGTCGGAACGGAAGGAGCCGTTGTGGATGGCGGCCTCGAGATCCCGATTGGTGGCCGCGATCACCCGGAGGTCGGCCCGGATCGGCCGGGTACCACCGACCCGTTCGAAACAGCGCTCTTGGAGTACCCGGAGGAGTTGGGCCTGGATCTCCGGTGCGATTTCCCCCACCTCGTCGAGGAAGAGGGTGCCCCCTTCCGCGGCTTCGAGCTTGCCGATCCTTCGGGCAATGGCGCCGGTGAACGCCCCCTTTTCGTGGCCGAAGAGCTCGCTCTGGAGGAGGGTAGGGGACAGGGTCGCGCAGTTGACCGCAACGAAGGGACCGCCGGCCCGGGGGCTCGATCGGTGGATGGCCTGGGCCGTCAGCTCCTTGCCGGTGCCGCTCTCGCCGCGGACCAGTACCGTGGAATCGGCGCGGGCGACCCTGGCCACGAGGTCCAAGAGACGGCGGATGGGGGGGCTCTCACCGACGATGTCGTGCTCCAACTGCTGGGCCTTGAGGCGTTCGTTCTCACGCTCCAGCCGGCGCAGGTGGAAGGCGGTTTGGAACGCCAGGGAGGCGATGGCGGCGATGGCGCCCATCAGGTCGAGGTGCCTCTCGTCGAGGGGGATCGAGGCGCCGCCGGCGTGGACCGCGCCCAGGAGCTCGCCGTCGTGGTCGAGCAGTGGGCTGCACACCATCGTTCGACCGTCGTCGAACCTGCGCAGCAGGCCGGTCCGCTCCGCCCTCACCTGGCGGAGGACGGCGGCATCCGGCGCGAGGCCTTCAACCTCAGCGCCCGGACCGTTCGGATCGACCCCGGACGCTGAGGCCAATTGGGTCAGGGCCTCGACCCCGGGTTCCCGAAGCAAGAGGTCGACGCGTCCTGCGGGGACCACCTCGAGGACGGCGGCGAGCACCCGATCCGCCAGGGAGCGGGGGGACTGGGGGCCCTGGAGGTCGGCGGCGACCCGTAGCAAGGCGTGGAGATCCCGAGCGACCCGGGCCTCGCTGGGCAGCGCGGCGTCGACCTGGCCCCCGTCTAGGTAAAGGACCTCCGTCGGCCTCCTGGCCACCGTGGTTCCGCCGGCCGCTCCGGATCCCTCGGCGGTCCGCGCCGGAATAGAGGTGGAGGGGGCGTCGAGGAGGAACAGCAGCACCGAGCCGCCGACGGTCAGGACGTCGCTATGGCTCAGGGGCTGGTCGCGGACGGGCCGATTGTTGACCAGGACGCCGTGGCGACTCCCCAGGTCGACGATGCGGTAGCGCCCGTCGTCCTCCGTGCGCAGCTCGCAATGGTGACGGGAAACCTCGGGGCTCGTCAGCTGAAGGTCGTTGGCGGCGTTGCGGCCCAGGGTGAAGGGGGAGCTGTGCAGGTGGAAGGTCCTGCCTTCGACGGGGCCGGCGAGGGCGACCAGGCGCGGGTTCATCCGGATCCCCCTGGCGCTCTCATCCGCGTGGGATCGGATCGAGGATCTGACCCTCTTCGCCGATCCGGGGGTAGGGGTAGCCCTTGTGGCGGAACCAGCGGGCGAGGCGGGGGTAGCCCCACTCGAAGAGCTGACGCTGCCGGTAGGCCTCGGGCATGCGGGGACGTTGGTAGAGGCCCGCCCCCTGCCGCTGGCGCTGCGCTTCGAACAGCACCACCGCCGCCGCCACCGAGACGTTGAGGGATTCGACGGCTCCCGCCATGGGAATCGACAGGGTGCCATCGACCCGGGCCAGCAGATCTGCGGCGACGCCTGGGCCCTCTTGACCGAGCACCACGCAGGTGGGGCGGGTGTAGTCGAGCTCCCGGAAGTCCACCGAGTCCGGGTCGAGGTGGGCGGCGTAAACCCGGAAGCCTTCGCCTTGGAGGGCGTCGACGGCGGCGGCGTGGGAGGGGTGGAGCCGCACGCCGACGTAGCGGTCGCTGCCGGCGGAGCTGGTGATCTTGGCGCGGAACGATTCGGCGTCGGTGACGGCGTGGATCTCCGGTATCCCCACCGCGTCGCAGGTGCGAATGACCGCCGATACGTTGTGTGCCTTCCGCAGGTCGTCGAGGAGAACCGTCAGATCCGGCTGACGGCGGTCGAGGATGGCATTGAGGCGACCGAGGCGACGTGGGGTCATGGGAAGAGTGTACCGGGAGTGGGGCTTTCGGTCGGCACTGGGCCCCGCCGAGGGAGCTTGTGAAAAATTTCACAAGAAGGGTTGGAACTGATGGTCAATCGATGCGACAATAGCCGGAGACGTGCGCGTCGTTACGGCTCTTTGCGAGCTCGGCAAGCCGGACCCTCGCGCTGCACATCGACTCGGCCGGTCAGGAAACCGAAAATCTCGAGAATCACATCGAGATACGGCTGACGATCGAAACGTCTGGAAGCACCCGAATGACTCCCGACCGGGGAGCCGGGACGGCTTCCCGGTCCACACTTCCCCTGAATCCAGGGTCGCCATAGATTTCGAGACAACTAAGGCCTTCGCGCTCATCACGCCCCTCACCCATGCGGTGCCCGGGGTCGGGTTGAGCCGCACGAGGTGAGGAAGGATCTGAGCGAAATGGCAGTGCACAAGATCAAGCGTGGGCTCGATTTGCCCATCCTAGGTGCGCCTGAGCAGACCGTAGACGCGGCGCCGCCGCCGACGCGGGTCGCGCTCCTGGCCGCCGACTACCACGGCATGAAGCCGACCATGCACGTCGAGGCGGGGGACCAGGTTCTCCGCGGGCAGCTTCTGTTCGAAGACAAGAAGTGCGCCGGCGTCCGCTTTACCTCCCCCGGCGCCGGCACGGTGGTGGCCGTCAACCGCGGCGCCAAGAGGGCTTTCCAGTCCGTGGTGGTGGAGCTGGACGCCGCCGAACGGTCCGGCAAGGGCGAGACGGTGAAGTTCGAGGCGTACACCGGAAAGCACCCCAACGACCTTTCCGGCGACCAGGTGGCCGCCCTGCTCCTCGAATCGGGGCTGTGGACGGCCCTACGGTCCCGCCCCTTCGACAAGGTGGCAGACCCCGCCGAAAGGCCGTCCTCGATTTTCGTCACCGCCACCGATTCCAATCCCCTGGCGCCGGACCCCGCCCTGCTCCTGAAGGGCCAGGGTGAAGCCTTCGAGCGCGGTCTCGCCGCCCTCGGCCAGCTGGCGGAGAATCGGATCTTCATCTGCGCCCGGCCCGGGTTCGAGGTGCCGGATCCCGGCGGCAAGGTCTCGGTCGAGCGGTTCGACGGCCCCCACCCCTCGGGGACGGTGGGTCTGCACATCCACCAGCTCGATCCGGTGGATCGCAAGAAGCGCGTCTGGCACCTCGGCCTCCAAGACGTGGTGGCCATCGGCAAGCTCTTCGGCAGCGGTGAGCTGTATTTCGACCGGATCGTCGCCCTGGCGGGACCCAGCGCCGGGAACCCCCGGCACCTGCGCACCCGCGTCGGCGCCTCCCTCGACGAGCTCACCGAGGGAGAAATCAAAGCCAACGGTCCGAGCTCGGTTCGGACGGTTTCGGGCTCGGTGCTTTCCGGCCGTACGGCCCAGGGGGAGGTTCTGGGTTTCCTCGGTCGTCATCACCAGCAGGTGTCGCTGCTGGACGAAGGGGACCAGCGTGATCTCCTCGGGTGGATGGGGCCAGGGGCCGACAAGTTCTCGACCCTCAAGACGTTCGTGTCCGCACTGATTCCCGGCAAGCGCTTCGCCTTCGACACCTCCACCAACGGCTCCCACCGCGCCATCGTGCCGGTGGAGGACATGTACGAGCGGGTCTTCCCCTTCGACATCGAGCCCGCCTACCTGCTCAAGGCTCTGGCGATGGGGGACATCGAAAATGCCGAGGCCCTCGGGGTGATGGAGCTGGCGGAGGAAGACGTCGCCCTCTGCTCCTTCGTCTGCGCGAGCAAGAACGACTACGGCGTCTTTCTCCGGGACGTCCTGACCACGATCGAGAAGGAAGGCTGATGAAGCTCCTACGTAATTTGCTCGACTCGCAAGCGAAGCACTTCGAAAAGGGGGGAGCCCTCGAGAAGCTCTACCCCCTCTGGGAAGCCCAGGATACGTTCCTCTACACCCCAGGGGAGACCACCAAGTCGGCTTCCCACGTGCGCGATGCCTCGGACCTCAAGCGCATCATGATCACCGTCGTGGTGGCGCTGGTCCCGTGTGTCTACATGGCGATGTACAACACCGGGCTGCAGATTCACCGCGCCATCGCCGCCGGTTCCGTGCCCCTCGACAACTGGCGCACCGACATCATGCGGGTGCTCGGCCTCACCTTCGAGCCCACCGACCTGCTCTCCTGCATCGTTCACGGAGCGCTCTACTACGTACCGGTGGTGATCGTCACCCTGGCGGTGGGGGGCGGCATCGAGGCGGTGTTCTCGATCATCCGCAGGCATGAGATCAACGAGGGGTTCCTGGTCACCTGGATGCTCTTCCCGCTGATCCTGCCGGCCACCATCCCACTCTGGCAGGTGGCCATCGGCATCCTCTTCGGCGTCGTTGTCGGCAAGGAGATCTTCGGCGGCACCGGCATGAACGTCCTCAACCCGGCCCTCACCGCCCGCGCCTTCCTCTTCTTCGCCTATCCGGCGGAGATCTCGGGGGACAAGGTGTGGATCGGCGCCGAAACCAGCGTCGACGGCTACACCGGCGCCACCTACCTGGCGCAGGCCGCCGAGACCGGCAACGCCGCCCTGGCGAGCAATACTTCGTGGCTCGACGCCTTCCTCGGAACGATGCCCGGCTCGATGGGGGAAACCTCGACCCTGGCCTGTTTGATCGGCGCGGTGGTGCTACTGATCACCCGGGTGGCGTCCTGGCGCATCATGGCGACGGTGACCGCAGGCAGTCTGCTGGCGTCCCTTCTGCTCAACGCCATCGGCTCCGAGACCAACCCGCTGCTGAACGTTCCGTTCCACTGGCACTTCGTGCTCGGCGGCTGGGCCTTCGGCATGGTCTTCATGGCCACGGACCCGGTTTCGTCTTCCCACACCAATCGGGGGCGCTACGTCTACGGCTTCTTCATCGGCGTGCTGGCGATCTTCATCCGGGTGCTCAACCCGGCCTACCCCGAGGGCATGATGCTCGCCATCCTGTTCATGAACGTCTTCGCCTCGACGATCGATCATTTCGTCGTCCAAGCCAACATCAAGAGAAGGAGTGCCCGTTATGCCGCAGGGGTTTAGCGTCCGCTACATCATCCTCTTCTCCCTCGCGATTTGCGGGGTCTGCGCGGTCTTCGTCTCGAGCCTGGCGGTTTCCCTCGCGGAGGCGCAGGACGCCAACAAGCTCATCGATCGTCGCAAGAACGTCCTGATGGCCGCCGGCGAGGTGGAGTCCGGTCAGAAGCTGCCGCCGGAAGAGATCAACCGCCTGTTCGCCGACTTCAAGGCGGTGGTGATCGACCTCTCGACCGGGGAAGAGGTGGACATCGATCCGGATACCTTCGACCAGCGCAAGGAGAGGAACGATCCGGAGCGCAGCTCGGCGGCGCCCACCAACAACGCCGGGGTCAAGCGCATGCCCCACCACGCCCTGGTCTACAAGAAGATCAACACCGAGGAGCAGCTGGAGATGCTGATCCTGCCGGTGGAGGGCTATGGACTGTGGTCGACCCTCTACGGGTTCCTGGCGCTGGACGAGGATCTGAAGACGATCCAGGGGCTGGCCTACTACGAGCACACGGAGACCCCCGGGCTCGGCGGTGAGGTGGAGAACCCCCGCTGGCGCGCCCTGTGGCCCGGCCGCCAGGCCTACGACGAGAACTGGAATCCGGCGATCGAAGTCATCAAGGGCCCCGCTGGACCGGTGGAGGACGATCCGTACCGCGTGGACGGACTATCCGGTGCAACGATCACGGCCCGCGGCGTGTCCGGCATGATGGAGCTCTGGCTCGGTGAGAACGGCTTCAAACCCTACATCGACAACCTTCGCAAGGGGGCTGCCTGATGGCGACAAAGAATCGTGAGGTCCTGCTGGACCCCCTGTTCAACAACAACCCGATCGCCCTGCAGGTGCTCGGCATCTGCTCGGCCCTCGCGGTGACCATCAAGATGGAAACCACGGTGGTGATGTGCATCGCGGTGACGGCGGTGATGGTGGGCTCGAACCTGTCCATCAGCCTGCTCCGCAACAAGATCCCACCGTCGATCCGCATCATCGTCCAGCTGACGGTGATCGCGTCGCTGGTGATCGTCACCGACCAGATCCTCAAGGCCTATCTCTTCGACATCTCGAAGCAGATGACCGTCTTCGTCGGTCTGATCATCACCAACTGCATCATCATGGGTCGGGCCGAGGCGTTCGCGATGCAGAACGGCCCTGTGGCCTCCATCATCGACGGCCTCGGCAACGCCGCCGGCTACAGCGTGATCCTGCTGGGCACCGCCTTCTTCCGTGAGCTGTTCGGCTCCGGAAAGCTGTTCGGCATCGATCTGCTAACGCTGCGGACCGACGGCGGCTGGTACAACCCCAACGGCCTGATGGTGCTGTCGCCGGGCGCGTTCTTCATCATCGGCGTGTTCATCTGGCTGATTCGGGAATGGAAGCCCGAACAGGTCGAGGAGGAGGGCTAAACCATGCTCGAAGCCTATTTGAGCCTCGCCGTCAAGGCGATCTTCGTCGAGAACATGGCGCTCACCTTCTTCCTGGGCATGTGCTCCTTCCTCGCCTGCTCGAAGAAGGTGGAGACCGCCATCGGCCTCGGCATGGCGGTGATCTTCGTGAGCACCGTGACGGTGCCGGCCAACAACCTGATCTACAACTACCTGCTGCGGGAAGGGGCCCTGTCCTGGGCCGGTCCCCAGTTCGCCCAGATCGACCTCGCCTTCCTCGGTTTCCTGACCTACATCGGGACCATCGCGGCGATGGTGCAGATCGTGGAGATGATCCTCGATCGCTTCTTCCCGGCGCTGTACGGCTCCCTCGGCGTCTTCCTGCCGCTGATCGCCGTCAACTGCGCCATCCTCGGCGGCTCCCTCTTCATGGTGGAGCGGGACTACACCTTCGCCGAGAGCATGGTCTTCGGGTTCTCCTCGGGGATCGGCTGGCTGCTGGCCATCGTCGCCCTGGCGTCGGTACGGGAGCGTATGCGTTATTCGAACGTGCCCATGGGCCTCCGGGGTCTGGGCATGACCTTCATCCTCACCGGCCTGATCGGCGTCGCCTTCCTCGCGTTCTCGGGCATCCAGCTCTGAGTCGTCGGCGAAACGGTCAACGAGGAGATCGAAATGGAAACGATCATTCTAGGTGTGGTGATGTTCGTGGCTGTGATCCTGAGCCTGGTGTTCGGGCTCATGGTAGCCCGTAGCTACCTGGTGCCGAGCGGTGAGGTCACGATCACGATCAACGACGACCCCGACAAGGCCCTCAAGGTGCCGTCGGGAACGACCCTCCTCAACACCCTGGCGGCGAACCGGATCTTCATCCCTTCCGCCTGCGGTGGTAAGGGGAGCTGCGGAGTCTGCAAGGTGGACGTCCTCGACGGGGGCGGCGCGATGCTGCCCACCGAGAAGGGCTTCATCAATCGCGGCGAGGCGCGGGAGGGCTGCCGCCTCTCGTGCCAGGTGAAGGTCAAGGGTGACATGAAGATACGGGTGCCCGACGAGGTCTTCTCGGTGCGCCAGTGGCAGTGCAAGGTGCGCTCGAACCACAACGTCGCGACCTTCATCAAGGAACTCGTCCTCGAGCTTCCCGCCGGCGAGGCGGTGCCCTTCGAGGCTGGCGGCTACATCCAGATCGAGTGCCCGGCCCACGTCGCCGAATACTCCAACTTCGACATCGAAGACGAGTACCGGGAGGACTGGGACAAGTTCAACATGTGGCGCTACGTGTCGAAGGTTGAGGAGCCGGTGTCCCGGGCCTATTCGATGGCCAACTACCCCGAAGAGTCGGAAATCATCATGCTCAACGTGCGCATCGCGTCGCCGCCGCCGAGGGCCCCTGAGGGCACCCCGCCGGGCAAGATGTCGTCCTACATCTTCGACCTGAAGCCCGGGGACGAAGTGACCATCTCCGGTCCCTTCGGCGAGTTCTTCGCCAAGGAAACCGACAACGAGATGCTGTTCATCGGCGGCGGCGCCGGCATGGCGCCGATGCGGTCGCATATTTTCGACCAGTTCCGTCGCCTCAAGACCGACCGCAAAGTCACCTTCTGGTACGGTGCCCGTAGCCTTCGGGAAGCCTTCTACCAGGAGGACTTCGACACGATCTCGAAGGAGAACGACAACTTCGAGTGGCACCTCGCGCTATCGGAGCCGCTGCCGGAGGACAACTGGGAGGGCTTCACCGGGTTTATCCATCAGGTGGTCCTCGACGAGTACCTCACGAACCATCCGGCGCCCGAAGACATCGAGTACTACCTGTGCGGCCCACCCATGATGCTGTCGGCGGTCATGAACATGCTCGACGACCTCGGGGTGGAAAAAGAGAACATCCTGTTCGACGACTTCGGCTGAGGAAACGCGAGATGTGGAACGAAGCGGCGGGCGCGGCGCGGACCGAGTCCGTCGCTTCACCTTTGGGGACAGCGTTGCGGGCGTCGGCGCTCGTCTGCGCCGTCCTCGCGGCGGCATGCGGCGGAGGCTTGGAAGAGGCTCCGCCGGAGCGGCTGCTCTACACCCTGCGGGGGGACACCATGGGCACGTACTACGTGGTCAAGGTCGTCCGCCCCGCCGACCAGCCGCTGGAGGACGCCGTCCAGGAGGGTCTGCGGGATCGCGTGGAGGCAGAGCTGGACCTCGTGAACGGGGCCATGTCGACCTACATCGACGGGTCGGAGCTCAGCCGCTTCAATCGGTGGACCGAACTGGAGCCCTTCGAGGTATCCGCCGCGACCCTGGAGGTGGCGCGGGCCGCCGTGGCGCTCGGGCGACTTACCGAGGGCGCCCTCGACGTCACCGTGGCTCCGCTGATGGCGGCCTACGGGTTCGGCGAGGACGGAGTGACGTCCATGCCGGACGACGCGACCCTTGACCACCTTCGCCAGCGGATCGGCTTCCACCGCCTGGTGCTCGGGGAGGACCCGCCTAGCTTGGGAAAGACCGTCCCTGATCTCGAGGTGGACCTGTCGAGCATTGCCAAAGGTTACGCCATCGACCGCGTCGTCGATGCCCTGGTGAACGACGGTTTCGAGGACCTCTTCGTTGAAGTGGGTGGGGAGGTGCGGGCCAAGGGCCACAACCTTCGGGATCGGCCCTGGCGGGTCGGCATCGAGCGTCCCGGCGGCGGCCCCACCGGCGGTGGGGGAATCCAGCGCCTCATGGAGCTCGACGACGTCGCGGTGGCGACCTCCGGCGACTATCGTATCTATCGAGAGGTGAACGGCGAGCGGGTCAGTCACATCCTCGACCCCCGGTCCGGACTTCCGATTCGACATCGCCTGGCCTCGGTGAGCGTCGTTCGTCCGACCTGCATGGAGGCCGACGGCCTGGCGACGGCCCTGATGGTACTCGGTCCGGACGAGGGCCTTGAATTGGCGACCCGGGAGGGTGTCGCGGCCCTCTTCCTGGTCCGCAGCGGGAAGGTTTTCGACGAGATTTCGACCCCCGCCTTCGAAGCGGCCTTCGAGGGCGAAGCGACGGGTCCATGAGCGGCTTACCGCCCTGGGCCGAGAAGGGATAGAGAACCATGACCTTGATCGTGATCCTCATGACCGTGGCGATCTTCTTGTTGGTGGTGTTGGCGATGGCGGTGGGGGTGATCTTCAATCGTCCCTGCCTTCGGGGATCCTGCGGCGGCCCTGAGGTTCTCGGCGCCGGCGGTGAGTCCCTGAGCTGCGCGACCTGTCCGAATCGAAAGAACAAGGGCGGCGGGCCCTCCGACTCCGCCGATCGCAGGGGGCTACCGGTCCTGCGCTGACGGTCTCCCGACAGGGGCTCTCCGGAGGCTGATCCGTCCCATGTACTAGACTGGGGGGAAAATCAGCCAACTAGCCGGAAGGGAGTCCCCGATGATCGACTCGAACCTGCCGACGGCCCGCGACTGGCTGTCCGCTCCCGCCTGCGTCCTTTCCCCCACCACCTCGGTCCAGGAGGCGATCAGCCGCCTCGTCGAGCACGGGGTCTCCGCGGCCCCCGTGGTCGATGGGGAGAATAGAATTCTGGGGATGCTGACCGAGAAGGACTGCCTGCGGGTCCTTTCGGCATGGGTCTACGACGCCGAAGCCAGCAGCGCCCTCGCTACGGTGGCGGACTACCAGAGCGAGGTGAAGAGCCCTTGCGAGCCGGGCATGGATCTGTTCAGGGTGGCCGAGCTGTTCCTGGCGAACAACTTCCCGGTGCTTCCGGTGGTGGCGGAAGGGGGTCGCCTCCTGGGGACCATCAGCCGTGCCGACATGCTTCGGCAGATCCAGGACCTGCAGCGTAAGTTGGATCGGCACCACGCCGAGTTCGAGCGAGGGGCGGGGCACCAGGCGGATCGGCCGCGGGGAATCGAGACAATGCAGAAGGCGGTCGCGGGTGCGACGAGTGCGGAACAGCTCGTGCGGCTGTTCAAGCGCGGGGGATGAAACGGGGCGGTGGGAAGGGCCAGATATGGCAGGGCCACCCCATGAATCCGGGGTGGCCGTATTTGGTTAGCTAGTGTGGGTGGGCAATTGAGGTAGGCATTTAGGAAGGGACGCAAAGCGTCTTGAGGCGGGTGTTTGGGCTCGAAGCCCGATGATCGAGTGGATCATCATTGCCCACAGAAGAAAGCAAGCGCCGTGCCAGATAGTGAGCCTCAAGCTGAAATTATCCTCTGATCGTCCCTCAAGGCCTTTCAAAGCCTTTAGCTGCAAGCTTTATGGCGCGTTGCCATGATTTTGGGCAAGATATGGGACGGCGCTGGGAGGAGGGTTTTGCCGCGATGCGTCATCTGGGAGAGACTCCCAGGTGTGTCGAAAAATGGACAAGGGTGCAAATTCGGCATGGTCGATGCCCCACAGGCGCCAAGCCTGACGCCGGACCCGTAGCGCGCCGCGCGCGGGGATGCGGCGGTCCCAGCGGCGTCCCAGCGTCCCTCAGGGTGTCCAGGTCATGGAGCCGGCGACCTCGACGCCGACCTCGGTCTGTTCCGAGAAGAAGTCCTCGTCGGGGTCCACCTCCCGCGACATCATGATGAGGTTGTGGGTCCGGCCGTTGCCGTCGATCACCCAATCGTGGAGCATCGCCTCCGGAATGAACCCTAGGTGGTGGAAAAGGCTCTGGGCGTTGCGCAGGGTGCTCATCATCTGCACCACCAGCTTTTGGAGATGGTCGAACCCTTTGGCCAACTCCAGGATCTGCCGCGCCAGGTGCCCCCCCAGGCCGCGGCCCCTGTAGTCCCCGTGGACCATGAGGATGATGTCTCCGAGGTGGCGGGTCCAAAGACTCTCGCTGTTGTGCAGGCTGCAATGGCCGATCAGCTGAGCGCCGGACTCCGCCAGGAGGGTCACGGTCCTACCGGCGTCGATGTCGCGGAGCCAGAGGTCCACCACCGACCCTTGGGTGATGTCGTTGCGTAGGAAGAGCAGGTCGCGCTCCGGCAGGGCGCGGGCGAAATCCAGAACGGCGTCCCGGTCGGCCGCGCTCATCGGCCGAAAGGTCACCTCCAGATCGTCGAAGCCGTGGGTCCAGGGATAGCCTTCGATCGATGCCGGGGGTTGGTTCACGTACCTTTCTCCGGTCTGGGGCGTCACGTTCACAAGGGGCGAAGTGACGCGCCTGGGCAGAAGAGCCCGCGGCCCGGGCGGACAGAAGCTTCTTCGCGCAGTCGGGCAGGGCGGGATGTGGGGTTAAATGCTTCCAAAGCTTATCGTCTCCCCGGAGGGGCCGCAATGGCGCTCCACCGCGCTCGGCGCACGTCAGTAGGGCATCTCCTCGTCGGAAAGGCCGAAGTAGTGACCGAGCTCGTGGACCAAGGTGTCGCGGACCTCCCGGATCAGCTCCCGTCGGTCCCTGCAGATACGCAGTAGCGGGCCGCGGTAGAGGGAGACCTGGTCGGGTAGCGAGAAGTATCCGGTTTCCCGCTCCGTCAAGGGGACGCCGCGGTAGAGGCCCAGCAACTCCTCGTCGGGGCCGAATCCCATCTCCCGGAGTATCTCCGGTTCCGGCTCCTCCTCCACCACCACGACGATGTTTTCGAGGAGCTCAGCGAACTCCTCCGGAAGCTGGTCCATGGCTCGCTGGACCAGGGCGTCGAACTCTTCGGGTGTCACTCGCATAGGGGCTTCCCGTGTTGGGCTTGGGGTATCATGCGGCGCGAGCCGCGGAGGCAGGATATCGGTTTTGTCGCCGCTTGGACGACCGGCCGAGGGCGACGGCAGAGGGAGCGACGCAGATGGCACCGACGATTCTGATCATCGACGACGAACCCGGTGTGATCGGCAGCGTCGCCGACGTGCTGATCGACGAGGGGTACGAGACCCTCACGGCCCCCAACGGCGTGGCGGGACTGGAGCTCTTCGCCAAGGAGCGCCCCGACGTCGTCTTCCTCGACATCTGGCTTCCGGACCGCGACGGTCTCGAGGTTCTCCACGCCCTCCTGGACCTGGATCCGGCGGCGGCGGTGGTGATGATCTCCGGCCACGGCACCGTGTCGACGGCGGTGAAGGCGATGAAAATGGGGGCCTACGACTACCTCGAGAAGCCCCTGTCCTACACCCAGCTGGTGGACGCGGTGGAGGGGGCCCTGGC
>JBCDIS010000027.1:0-52893 GCA_038748685.1 Acidobacteriota bacterium
CTTTTTCGTAGCACGTCTCGATCGATCAGGTTCGGGTCACGGCAGGGCGTGCCACATCGACGAGAACCGATCGTTGTTGCCGCCGAGGCTGCCGAGGGCGGTGTTGGCGGGGACGAAGAGCGACGTGCCGCCCCAGTTCTTGTTGTGGAAGAAGTAGGCCCCGGCGCAGGTGGTCGTGATGCCGGACACCGCGTCGTTCAGGCCGCGGTTGCGGAGGGGCCACTGCACGTAGCGCCAGGTGTTCCAATCCCGGTTGGTGATGAACTGGTCGCCGGAGAACCCGCCGTCCCGATACAGGGTCACCTGGCAGCGGCTCGCGTCGGGGGAGTTGTTGAGGGAGGTCGGCACGCCGCACTGGGTGGACTCGGGGACGCAGAATCCCCGGGCCTGGAGATCCTCGATCCGGTCCTTGGAAAACTCCACAGCCGGCGCTTCGGCGTTATCCGACGCGAGGGGATTCGTCGGCACTCGGATGTCGGCGAAGGCGATCTCGCCGGTTTCGAGGCTCTGCAGGCGGTACGTGGCCACGCCGTCGGCGTAGGCGATCGGCTCGAACTCGATCGGCGATTCGACGTCGAGACCCGAAGCCAGCGTCGCCCGGTGCCAGTCGGAGTGGACCTTTTCGGCGTTGGCTGAGGCGTCCCCGGCGGCCGCTCCGGCCAAAAGCAGGGTGGAGACGACTCCGGCGAAGGTTCGAAGGATGAAACGGTGGTTCATGGAGGTACCTCTATCTTTGAAAATCGGTGACGTCGGGGGCTCAGGGAAGGTCGTGGACGAAGGCCGAGATGGCATTGTTGAGGGTGCCGATGTTGGCCATGTTGGTGTTCGGCGGCACGTAGAGGAAGGGGTCGCCGGAGTAGAAGTTCCGATCCCGGAAGAACCAGACCCCGTTGCTGCCGGTCTTGAGGGACGACGCCCGATCATTGACACCGCTGATCTCGGAGAGGTTGTTCCAGTCGAGATCGGTGGTCATGATCAAGCCCGAGAAGTTGATGCCGTCGTAGAGCCGGATGACGCTCCGGTTGACGCCGCCGACGACGTTGAAGGCGGCACGTTGCTGGGCCTCGGGGGGCTGGCCTTCCGGACGCTGCTCCGCGATGGCGCCGCCGAGGGTGGCGTCGCGGCTGACGAGGATCCGGTCCACCTCGCCGGTGCGGTGACCTTCGACCCGGATCAGCATGACGCCGTCCTGCTGCCGCTCGGGGTAGAAGAACACCGGCTGATCCAACTCGACGGCGGAATGGCCGAGGGCGGTGTGCAGGTCGGAGTGGACCTTGCCCTGGAGCTCGACACGGTCGAGTTCCGAAGCCTGGGCGCCGAGGGCGGCCAAGGCGAAGACTAGGGCGATGACTGAGATCTTTCGCATGATGTCGCAATCTCCTGTAGATCGTGGGACCGAGTCCTCGAAAGGCCCCGCCGTAGTCTGGCGTGGCTGGGGATTCGGCCGAGGGACGTGGAGACCGAACGGGCTCCACACTCGATTTACAGGGCGCGCCGAAGGTGCATTTTTTCTCATGCATCCACGGCTACGGGGACGGATTGTCGATTCATTGAAACCAACAAACGATTACCGAGGACCGCCCTGCACCGCCGCCGGAACGGGTCCGCCCCTCCACGGGAATGGGCCGACGGCGCGATCCGGGACAGGGCATGGACTGCTATCATCCGGCCGACACTTCGCACCCGAGATCGCCAGGAGGGACGGCGCCTTTGATCCACTTCAAGGTCGACAACCTGCTCAGCCGCATGCTTCAGGCGGGCAAGAACATTTCGGACCTCAACCTGTCCGCTGGAAAGGCTCCTCAGGTGGAGGTCGACGGCCAGCTGGTACCGGTGGAGATCCGGGGCCTTCCGATCCTGACGCCCTTCCACACCGAGGCCATCGCGATGGGCCTCATGGGGGGCCAGCGCAAGCACCTCGCGGACCTTCGGAAGCGGGGCTCGGTGGATCTTTCCTACGCTATCCCCGGCGTCACCCGTTTTCGGGTCAACATCTTCTACCAGCGGGGCACCCTGGCGGCGGTGCTACGGGTCATTCCCCAAGGGGTCCCGAGCCTGGACGACCTCGGGCTGCCGGATGAGCTGAGGAACATCGGCCAGCTCAAGAACGGCATCGTGTTGGTGACCGGCCCCACGGGGTCCGGCAAGTCCACCACCCTGGCGGCGGTGATCAACGAGATCAACGAGAGCCAGGCGATCCACGTGGTCACGGTCGAGGATCCGATCGAGTATCTCCACCCCAACAAGAAAGCCACCGTCAACCAGCGGGAGGTGGGCTCCGACTGCCCCAGCTTCAGCCTGGCGCTGCGGGCCGCCCTGCGGCAGGCCCCCAAAGTCATCCTGGTGGGCGAGATGCGGGATCTCGAAACCATCGAGACCGCCTTCGAGGCGGCGGAGACCGGTCACCTGGTGCTCTCCACCCTCCACACCATCGACGCCTCGAAGACCGTCGATCGGGTGATCGGCGTGTTCCCCCGCGAGCAGCACCAGCAGGTCCGAACCCGCTTCGCCCAGACCTTCAAATACGTCGTCTCCCAGCGGCTCGTGCCGAAGGTCGGCGGCGGGAGGACGGCGGTGATCGAGATCATGAAGTCGACCTTCCGCACGCGGGACTACGTCCAGAAAGGTGAGGGCGACGGTCGCTCATTGATCGACGCCATCAAGGACGGCGACCAGGACGGCATGCAGCATTTCGACGGCGTTCTCGAACGCATGACCCGGGACGGGACCATCTCCAAGGAGACGGCCTTGGCCTACGCCACCAACCGGGGCAACCTAGAGTTGGAGATGGCGGACATGGCGGAGGGCGGCTGAATGCGCATCACCTGCCATAGCTGCGGAAAGCAGATCGACATCCCCGACGAGAAGGTCCCCGACCGGCCGTTCTCCCTGGCGTGCCCCGCCTGCGCCGAGCGCATCGCGGTGGATCCGACCCAAATGGCGGCGCCCGCCGCCGCGCCTCCGGTGCCCGAGACGGCGGGGCCCGGGGCGGGGTCGCCGCCCGCCGCCGGAAACGCTCCGGCGGATGAGGCCGCCCTCCGCGATTCCGGCGGCGGAAACGAGACCCTGGCGCCTTTGAGACCCAGCGACCGCAAGCTCCTCGCGGACCTCCCGGCCCTGGCCTACGTCGTGCAGCTCAGCAGTACCCTCCCCCCGAACCTGGACGACGCCCTCCGCCACCTGGGCATCGACGAGATCCGCCACGGCTCCGACCTCGAATCCACCTGCTCCGAGATCTTGGAAACCGGCGCGGGGGTCCTCGTGGTAGCCCTCGACAAGGCGCCGCCGCCCCCCTGCGAGCCCCTCGACCCGGTCTACCGCCTCCCACCCGACCAGCGCCGATCCACCTTCGTCGCCCTAGTGGCCGACAACGTCCGCGGCCTCGATGGCCAGGTGGCGTTCTACCTCCAGGTGAACTGCGTGCTGAACGCCAAGGAACCCCTGGCCAGCCGCCTCCGCAGGGCGGTTCTCCACCACCTCCGCCTCTACCGACACTGGGACGAGGATAGCTGAGACCCAGGCCGCACCCCACCCCAGCGACGTCCCGCGCCATGAGCTACCTCACCTACAAAGTCCTCCACCTCTTCGCCGGCTTCTTCGCCTTCTTCTCCGTGGGGGGCCTGGTGCTCCGGGCCATGGATGCCGGCACCGACAAGACCGCCGCCCGAAAGCTCGCGGGCATGTGCCACGGCATCGCCATGCTGCTGCTGGTGGTCTCAGGTTTCGGGCTGATGGCGAGGCTGGGCATTCCCCATAACTGGGCATTTCCCCCCTGGATCTGGGGCAAGCTTGCAATCTGGACGACCTTGGGGATCGTTCTCTCTCTGATCCACCGAAGGCCCGAGTTGCTCAAGCCCCTGTGGTTCGTGATCCCCCTGCTAGGTGGGTTGGCGGCCTGGCTCGCCCTCTACAAGCCCTGACACCCTTCGCGTACAGTCGGCTAGTCCTGCAGGGTTTCGGGGTCGTCCAGCAGCGCCTGGAATCGATCGACGAAGCGGCCCACGTGGAGCCCGTCCATCAGGGCGTGGTGGACCTCCACCGACACCGGCATGGTCCGCCGTCCACCGATCACCTGGTGCTTGCCGAACACCAGCCGCGGGATCGAGTCGTCGGGGTTCCGGGTTCGGGCGTGGGAAAAGCTGGTGAAGGCGAGCCACGGCAGAACGGAGTAGTAGACCATGTCGTCCCGATCGCCGCCGGGGTGGAGCTCCACGCCGCCGCGGACCCGATCGAGCTCGGCGCGCCCCTCGGCGTGGAATCGCCGGAAGCCGACGCCGTACTCGAAGTAGCCGAAGCCGAAGGTTTCGTCGTCCCGCATCACCGTGGTGCCGGGGTGGACCCTGTCGTGGACGAAAACCCGGTCCCCCCGCAGCCGGTAGCGGAAGGGCTCCGTCTCGTTGGCGGCCCGGATCGACTGGTAAAGGTAGACGAGGGAGAACGAAAGTCCCACCTCACGGCAGTATTCGTAGACCTCGGTCACGTCCACCGACACGGTCACATTCCAGAACGGCTGGTCGAAGCCGCGAAAGAACTGGAAATGCTCCCGCCTCGCCCAGGTGTCGACATCGAGATGGCGGCCCATGGCCGCTACTCTAACCGACCTCGGCCCTATTCCTCGTGCAGAACCTTGGCGGGGTCGATGCGCACCGCCCGCAGCCCGGGGAGCACGCAGGCGACGAGTCCCACCCCCGCCAGGAGCGTCAACACCGCCGTCAATACCGCCGGATCGAAGGACCCGACGCCGTAGAGCAGGCTGTCGAGTCCCCGCCGCAGCGCCGCGGCGCCGAGGAGTCCCAAGAGCAGGCCGAGGCCGACGATCGCCCCACCCTCCCGCAGCACCAGGCCGAAGATCCGGCCCGCCGTCGATCCGAGGGCCATCCGCAGGCCCAGCTCCCGCCGGCGCTGGGTCACCAGGAACGCCAGGACCCCGTAGAGGCCGATGGCGGCGAGGGCCAGGGCGACCCCGCCGAAGGCCACCGACAGGACCATCGAGAAGCGGCGACGGGACAGGGAGTTGTCGAGCCTCTGCTCCATGCTGAACATCCCGAACACCGGCGCCTCGGGATCCAGGTCCCCCAAAACGCGCCGCAGGTCCTGCCCCAAGGCCTCGGGGTTGCCGCGGGTCCGCAAGGCGAAGGTGGCCGTGCGCCGGGGCGCCTGGGTGTGGGGGAAGTAGAAACCGCCGACCGGCTCCGAGCTTCCCTCCAGATTCCGCTGGACCATGTTCTCCACCACCCCCACCACCGTGATGAATTCCGCATCGTCGCTGGGCTCGCTGAAATTGGTGCCGTTGCTCGGGAAGAACATCCGACGGCCCAGGGGATCCTGGTCGCCCCAGAAGTGGCGCGCCAGCTCCCGATCGACGACGGCGACGGCAACGGCGTCTTGGGTGTCCCGCCCGTCGAAGGTCCGCCCCGCCAACAGCTCGATGCCCATGGCGTCGAAGTAGCCGGGGCTCACAACGGTCTGGGACGGTGCCACCAGAGCTTCTCCGGGGGCGATCTCCACCCCCTCCGCCAGGATCACGCCATCGCTGTAGTCGCCGCCGAAGGGAATGATGTTGGTGGACCCCGCCGCGTCGACGGCGGGCAGAGCCGCCAGGCGCTCCAGGGCCCGGTCTGTATATCCCAACAAGTCCTTATCTTCAGGATATCGCGCCTCCGGGAGCCTGACCGTCGCCGTAAGCACGCCCTCCGGCTCGAAGCCCGGATCGACGGCGAGAACCGCCCGGAAGCTCGCCAGCAGGAGCCCCGCCCCGGCGACGAGCATGAAGGCGAAGGCGACCTGCGCCACCACCAATCCCCGGCGCAGGGCCTGCACCCGGCGCCCGCCGGTGCCGGTGCGGCCCTCCTGGCGCAGGACCGTCGCGATATCGGCCCGGAAGACCCCGAAGGCCGGGATGCTCCCCAACACAAGACCGATGCCTAGGGCCAGCACCAGCGTCACCAGCACCGCCGAGGCGTCCAGCTGGACCTCGTAGCTGCGGGGGATGCCTCCCATGCCGAGGGTTTGCAGGGCCCGCAGCGCGCCGCGGCCGACCACCAGACCGAGGATCCCGCCGAGACCCGTCAGCACCAGACTTTCCGTCATCAGCTGGCGCAGGACCCGACGTCGCCCGGCGCCGAGGGCGAAACGGGTGGTCAGTTCCTTGACCCGCGCCGTCGACCGGACCAGGGTCAGGTTGGTGAGGTTGACGATGGCGATGAGCAACACGAAGGCCACGCCGGCCCAAAGGAAGTAGAGGGTCGAGCGGACATCCTGGACCAGGTCATCGTGGAGCCCCACCACCTGGGTCCGAAATCCGGCGTTGGTGAGCACCTCCCGCATCTCCGGCGAGCTCTCCAGGTTGCGGGCGTCGAGGGCGGCGATCTGCTGGTTGGCCTGCTCGAGGCTGGCGTCCGGGGCCAGCCGGGCCACCATCTCGTGGTTGTGGCTGTGGCGTCGACCCGCCGCCTTCTGCTCTTCGTCGAAGGCCTCCGGCAACCACAGGCGGACCTCTGGATCGAGGAACGTGAACCCCTGGGGCAGCACGCCGACGATCCGATGGGGCCGGCCGTCCACCCGCAGATCTCTTTCCAGGACGTCACCGGCACCGGCGAAGAGGCTCTGCCACAGATCGTGGGTGAGGATGACGCTGCGGTCGTTGCCCGGTTCCCCCTCCTCCTCGGTGAAAACGCGTCCCAGGCTGGGCTCCGCCCGCAGCAAAGGCAACAGGGAGGGCGTCGCCTCCATGACCCTGAGCCGCTCCACGCCGACCCCTTCGAGGCCCACCGCCAGGCTCCTGCGGTTGTAGAGGGCGACATCTTCGAAGGCCTCGATCTGTGCGCGGCGCTCGAAGAAGTCGGGAACCGAGGCGCCGACCCGGTCCACCCCGGCGTTGGGGTAGCTCTTCGTCACCAGCACGAGCCGATCCGCCTCCGGGACCGCCAGGGGCTCGAAGAGGACCGAGCGCACGACGGCCCACATGGCGACGTTGGCGCCAATGGCCAGGGCCAGGGTCAGCACCACGGCCGAGGAAAAACCCCTGTCTTTGAGCAGGAGCTTGAGGCCGTATCGAATGTCGTGGAGGAGGGTATCCATGGCGTTCTCCGGTGTTGGGGGTTCGGCTTAGGAGACGAGACTCGAGCCAAGAGAGTTTCACTGGATTGCCACCGGTAACGCGGTGGGCCCGATCCCGCAACGCCGGAGGCGAGCCGTCCGGACCGACGCCCCACCCGTAACAGCGGTAACATGTGCCCTTCCCAACCTACCCGGAGGTTTACGATGCGCCGCCCGCCTGTCCCCCGTCGCGTTCCCAAAGCTCGCGTTGCCGTTCTCTGCGGAGCCCTCACCCTGCTGCTGGGGATACCCGCCCTGGCCCAGCGCACCACCGCCAAACCGGTGCTGCACGGCCGGCACTGGGTCGCCATCACCGGCAAGCCCCTCGCGGCGTCGGCGGGGGCCATGACCTTCGCCCGCGGCGGTAACGCGGTGGACGCCGCCTGCGCCATGCTGGCGGCCACCTGCACGATGTGGGACACCCTCGGATGGGGGGGAGAGACCCAGGCCCTCATCTACCAGCCGAAGACCGGCAAGGTGATCGGCGTCAACGCCCTCGGGGTGGCCCCAACCGGCGCCACGGTGGACTTCTTCCGCGACAAGGGCATGCAGTACCCGCCGGAGTTCGGCCCCCTGGCGGCGGTGACCCCGGGCACCCCGGGCGGCCTGCTGGTGATGCTGGCGGAGTACGGGAAATTGTCCCTCGCGGAGGTGCTGGCCCCGTCCATCCAGATGGCGGAGGGCTACCCGGTGGAGAAATCCCAGGCGGACAACATGGAGCGCCGACGGGAAGTCCTGGAGCCTTGGGGGGCGTCTAGACGGGTCTTCCTCCCCCACTGGAAAGAAGGGTCCGACGAGCGGGCGGCCCCCCACGCCGGGGAGATGTTCCGCCAGCCGCACCTACACGCCACCCTGAAGAAGCTGGTGGCGACGGAGGCCGAGGCCCTGGCTGCCGGCAAGAGTCGCAAGGAGGCGATTTACGCCGCCTACGAACGCTTCTACCGAGGGGATATCGCCCGCCAGCTGGTGGACGCCACCCAGGCCGCCGGCGGACTGATCACGATGGAGGACCTCGATCGCTGGCAGGTCTACCTCGAAGAACCGGTGTCCACCTCCTACAAGGGGGTGGAGGTCTACAAGCTGACCCATTGGGTCCAGGGGCCCGCCATGCTCCAGGCCCTCAACATCCTCGAAAACACCGACGTCGGCGCCCTGGGCTACAACAGCGCCGCTTACATCCACGCCTTATACCAGACCATGAACCTGGCGTTCTCCGACCGCGACTTCTACTACGGCGACCCCTACTTCCCGCCGGAGGAGCCGATCCGCGGCCTGCTGTCGAAGGAGTACGCCAAGCAACGCTTCGGCCAGATCGACTGGAAGCACAACGATCCAAACGCCAAGCCCGGCGACCCCTATCCATTCCAGGGGGGCGAAAATCCTTACCTCCACCTGCTGGAACAGTGGACCCCCATTCCCCCTGAGGCGGAGGGCGAAGGGGAGGACGGCTTCCAGCAGGCGTTGCTGCCGAGCACGATGACCCACGACGAAGGCTTCGTCGCCGGCACCACCTCCATCCAAGCCGCCGACGCCGAGGGCTGGGTGGTGTCCATCACCCCCAGCGGCGGCTGGATCCCCGCCTTCATCGCCGGCGACACCGGCATCGGCCTGTCGCAGAGGATGCAGAGCTTCGTGCTCGACGAGGGCCTCAACCCCTACAACCTGGTGGAGCCGGGCAAGCGCCCCCGCGCCACACTCACCCCCGGCATGGCCCTGAAGGACGGCGCCCCCTACCTCTCCTTCGCCGTCCAGGGGGGCGACACCCAGGACCAGAACCTCCTCCAATTCTTCCTCAACGTCGTGGAGTTCGGAATGGACGTCCAGGAGGCCGCCGAGGCCGCCAACATCAACAGCTACCAGATGCAGAGCTCCTTCGGCGCCCACAAGTCCGAGCCGGGGCGCCTGGTGGTCCGCGACGACGTGCCGGAGTGGGTGCAGCGAAAGCTGACGGCGATGGGTTACGAGGTGGAGACCCGCAAACGCACCTCGGGACCCATCACCGCCATCTACTTCGACCGCGAGAACGGCACGTTCTGGGGCGGCGCCAGCGACTTCGGGGAGGACTACGGCGTCGCCTGGTGACCGGCGATCACGCTCCGAGGCGCCAAGAGACCTCGAGGTACCGAGCCCCAAGCGATGAGCCCGCCGCAGTGATTCGAAGCTTTCGGCACCGCTCCTCGCCGGCGGGATCGAGGCCGTGGAGCCCGTCGCGGCGCGCGGGGGAGATCGGCAAGGCGCTATAGCACAGTGCCTGTGCTAAGATGGGGACTGCTATCCACTCTTTGAGGAGAAAAACAACAGGCCCTGCGCGCAATGCGGGTCGCAATATCGCGGCCGGCAAGCTCGCCGCGATCTGCGGCGAAGGAGACCTGGCCATGACGTCCATCCTGAATCTCCGCAACCTACTGCTTTCCTGCGCCGCGCTCATCGCGCTCGCGCCCATCGCCACCGCCGAGATGCCTGCTACGGTCCCCAACGGCGAGCCCGCGGAAACGCGGGTCGAGCAGCCAGCCGACGAGACCGTCGAAGCCGGCGCGCCCGAGATTTCGTTCGACGAGCTGACGCAACCCGAGTGGATGCGCTCGGTGGTGACCAACTGCTGGCCGAACCAGGGCGGTATTTGCGCCGGTACGCTGCCCGTCTCGCAATGCCGTGCCGACTGCGACGCCCGCTACAACTACTGCCTTGGCCAGTGCGCGGCGTCCACCTGCGGCTTCTTCCGGCAGTTCTGCCGGGACGAATGCTGCTACGGCTACCCTTGATCGTGGGACAAGCCCAGGGAACCCGGTTCGCACAGGCCCTGGGCTCCGACCCCGCCGCTCAGTGCCGGTAGCCGAGGACACGGAAGCTCGCCCACTCTCCTTTGGACGACCTCTTAGCGTGAGCACGCTGCACCGCTTGCAGCGCTTGGGCGGGGGACGAGCCCTGCGAAATCTGTTGGTGCAGGCCGACCGAGACTTTGGCGGCGAGGCGGTCGTCCACGGGCCCTAGGGTCGCCACGACATGACGGGCGCCGGCAACGAGAAACGGGGCGGCGAGACTGAGGGTGCCGGAGACGTCGGCGTCGCGGGTGCGGGCGGTGTCGCACGCGGAAAGGACTACGAGTTCCAGACCCTCGAGCTCCAGCCTTCGGATCTCCGACGCGAAGAGCCCCTGGGGCCGGTCGGCCAGGTCCCCCGCCAGCACCAGGCGGGTGGAGTTGGGATCCGGGTGGGCCAGGGCGTGGCCGGCGAAGTGAAAGATTCGAGCGTTCGGAAGATGCGTTAGAAGCCGTTCGCGGTCTGCGTTGGCGCCCAAGAGAACCCGAGCGTCGGGATACCTATCCTTTAGCGCCTTTGCCTCTACTCCGGCCATGGGAAGCCCGCCGAGCTTCTCGACTCGCACCTCCGAGAGCTGGGGTTCTCCCACCACCAACACTTCCCCTTCCGACAATGGTGCCCGGTGGGTCTGAGTTACAGACGCCGCAAGTGTCTCGGCCAACGTCGCCGTCACCGACGGGGTGACCACCAACGCGTGCTCGTCGATAAGGAAGGGGGCGGCCTCTTCGGGTCCCCGGAGAAAGGGGAAGGCTAAACGGTGCAGGGGACGATCCGGCGCGAGGATCACGACGTCGGCCCCTTCCAGGCGCCCACCGATCGGTTCGACGAGGCAACGATAGAGTTCACTGCGGACAGTTTTGGTCTCCGCCAGGGGCCGTTTGAGATCCGCGACGTCCTCCACCCAGCGGTCGAGTTGGGAGCGTTCCACCTCCACTTCTGTCCACTCCGAGCCCGACGCCGTCAGGGTCCAGATCAGGACGCTTTCCGGCAAGACGGTGTAGGACACGAGGACGACACCCTGAGCCGACGCCGCCGGGATCAATAGCTTCGAGGGGCTTTCCTCACCCTTCGCCGACGCCGGGGCGAATAGGTCGACGTCCCGTAGCTGATCCGCAAGGGCGACGAGCTCCTCGTCGGACGCCTGCTCTTCGTAGCAGTACTGGATCAGCAGGTCCAGGGCGGCCCGCGTCACGTCGGCATACTGGACCCGCCAGGAGTCCTCTTCGATTCCCTCCCGCAGAGCGAGCCCCAGCGACACCGCCCGCTCGAGGTCGGCGATCCCCGCATCGATAGCATCCGAGCTCAGATGAAGCCGCGCCCGGTCGAGGAGAAGGGTGGGCAGAAGCAGAAGCGTTCCGGCGTTCTCGTAGGTCTCTAGGGCCTTGTTGATCTCGTCCAGCCCCGCTCCTTGCCCCTCCCTGAGGCCGAGCCGCCCTTCCACCGCCAGAATCCCCGCCTCCACCGCGGCGTAGCTGGAGGGGTCTCGGAGGCCCGCCAGCTCTCGACGGGCTTCCCTGAGGTCAGCGGCCGCTCCGGAACGCCCCCCTGATCGCTCCCGGGTCCTCGCCCGGGCATAGAGGGACTCCGCCACCAGGCGCTCCGCCGTGTCCCAGGTCTCCGCCAAGGCGAGGGCCTCGCCGCGCGCCGCGAGAGCCTCAGGATAAGCCCCCAACTCCTCCAGGGCGTCCGCCAACTCCCCGTAGATAGCGACGACGAACCCCGCATCCTTGCTCCGGGGACCTCCGAGTCCTTCGATCCGGCCCAAGAGCGGCAGCAGGATCTCGAACGCCCCACCGGGTTCGCCGAGACGAGTCAGAGCATCCGCCTGCAGCATCCCGACGTGAGTGTCGAGGCCGGGCAGTTGGGCCTGCCGGTAGTGTTCGAGCGCATCACCGTAGCGCGCCATTCCAGTGGAAAAGTCGCCGCGCTCCAACGCCACCAGACCCCGCATGAGGGCCACGTAGCCCTGCAGCCGGAGGAACCGCTCCTCGGCGGCCCGCGCCTCCAAAGTCTCGAAGGATGCATCCGCCTGGTCCATGGCGTCGCCGAAATAGTCGCAAATGGCGCCGTGGTACTCCGACCAGTATCGATAGGGGCTGGCGAACGCCTCGAAAGTACGGCCCACCCGGACGAAGGTCGGCCGAGCCAGATCGCACCTCCTTCCATCATAATGGGCCTTCGCCTCGGCATAGTCCCGATGGGCCCGGGCCAAAGCGTCGCGCCCTTCCGCCGATGCACTGTCGATCGCCTCGACGGTTTGGGTCAAGATGGGGTCACCGGTACGCCGTTCGAGGACGCCCCCCAACTCGCGGAGCTGGCCCAGGGTCTCCTCTGCGTCGTTCCCGGAGGCCCACGCTTTGAGGAGCAGCCGCTCCGCCTCCGCCATCATCGACGGGGGAAGCTCCGCAACGGCGATGCGATAGGCGGACTCGTCGAAGGCCATGAGGTCGCGGACGTCTGGAGTCTCCTCCATCGCCGTCGGCGTCAAGGTTACGAGGATGGCTCGGGCCTCGTCGGCCCAGCCGGAGTCGAAATCGACGGCGAGGTACCGCCCCCAAGCTTCGATCGCGGCCCTGTTCATCCGCAGCCGGGTCAGGATCGCTGCATGGTCGAAGAGAGCCGACGGGTTGAGTGGGTCGGCGGCCACGGCGCGTGTCGCCCATTGCCAGGCACGGGCCAGGTCGACCGCCTCGCCGGTCGCCTCACCGCGGGCCCAGAAAGCCACCGCCAATTCGGCGGCTTCGCGGGACGATAGGGACCACTGCCTAGACGCCGCCTCCAAACGGGCGATGGTTTCGTCGAAGACCGCCGAATCGAGATCCGGTCCGCGGAGGCTCGACTCCTCGGCCAGCCGGTCTCCATCCAATGGGCCGTCCTCCGCAGTAGCCTCGCCGGCGGCGAGGGCCCCGGCGTCGCAGAAGATCGACGTCCCCAACGGGCACGGGCGGTACACCCCGTCGTCGCCGGATCTCGTCCGCAGGGGACGCGGACCGTCTGCGGCCGCGACCCGCGACGGCGCCTTGCTTCCCCCCAGGTCCAAGCTGCGATGGAGCAGCACCCCTCCCACGACCAACGCCAGCAACACGCCGACAACGAGAATACGCCGCAAAGACCCCGCGCCCGGCCGCGGAGGTGAAGGGAACGCCATGCCAGGTACTCCCAATCCGAGCCGCGGAGCGGCGACACTTCTGACAGCCTGGGACGCCAGCCCCATGCCCCATACATCAACCCGGGCACCGTCCCGATCGGCCCGCTAGCGTCGGAATTAAGCGGCGCCGTTTACAGCGTCCGCCTTGAGTGATTTGTTAGGTGAGCAGCGCTACGGGTCATCACCGGACTCCAAGGGAAACTGCCTCCAGTCCCAATAGGAGAGTATTTCGTCTTCAGTCTGGTCAAACTCAGCGTGATAGTTGTGTCCATGCGGCGCTGGAATTCGGACCTCACCCGGTTTAAATCCACGCGATGAGAGCTTTGCTTCGTATGTCACGAGGTCCCCATACGCGTAGATCATGTTGTGGTTGTCGTAGATAAACTGACCCTCGTCACTCAGTGACATTACCCAAAAATGATGGCGTCCGTCCTGCTCAAGGAACTCCTGAAAGGTGTAGAGGAACAGCTCGAGTTCCTCGAAGGTCGACGGTTTCGGACTTTGGTACCGGGCGCTGTCATGTCCGCACCGTGAAGCAAGTAGGACGTAGAGAATGCCAAAGGGCCCCTTGAAATCTCGGCAGAGATCAAGGAGCAGCGGCACCTCTTTCTCCCGGGCACCTATGACCAAGCGGGACCAGCCGGGGTGTTCTTCGCGTTCCCACAAGTTCGGGTGATTGAACTCTACGTTCGAGTTCAGGTCGGGGCCGGCAAGTTTTGCTAGAGATCTCATGCTGCTACCTAACCCCTAGGCTTCCTCGCCCTCGGGCCAGGTGGGCATGCCGTCGGCGGCTTCCGCCAGGGCGGCGAATGCGGCGTCGATCTCCCCCCGCACCGTCGCCACCACCTCGTCCAGGGGCACGATGCGGCCCTCGGAGGCGGTCCGATGCTTCAGCTCCGCGCCCCCGTTCTTGACCGACCGCTCCGACACCACCAGCCGCAGCGGGATCCCCCGCAGGTCCGCCTCCGCCATCTTCACGCCGGCGCTGGCTTTGCGGTCGTCGAAAAGCACCTCGACGCCGGCGGCCAAGAGTTCGCGGTAGAGGGACTCGGCGGCTTCAACGGTGGGTTCTTTTCTCGCCAGGCTGACCATGTTGACGTGGAACGGCGCCACCGAAATCGGCAGAGCGAGGCCGTTCTCGTCGTTGTGCTCTTCGGCGATGCAGCCCAGCATGCGGCCGACGCCGATCCCGTAGGAACCCATGACGATCGGCTGCTCGCTGCCGTCTTCTGCGGTGTAGGTGGCGTCCATCGCGGCGCTGTAGCGGGTACCCAGCTTGAAGATGTTGCCCACCTCGACCCCCCGCGCCAGGCTCACGGTTCCACCGCACTGGGCGCAGCCCGCGCCCTCGTAGGCGCCGGCGATGGGGACCACGTGGTCCGCTTCGTAGTCGCGGCCGTAGTTCGAACCGACGAAATGGTGATCCACCTCGTTGGCGCCGGTCACCAGGTTGGTCGACTCCGCCACCAGGTCGTCCACCAGCACCGTGACCCGGGAGCGGTCGACGCCGATGGGGGACGCGAAGCCCGCCACCGCGCCGCTCTTGCGGATCTCTTCGTCCTGGGCCGGGCGGACGTCGTTTGCCGAAAGAGCGTTGCGGACGGCCACGGGGTTGACGTCCATGTCCCCCCGGACCATCGCCAGCACCAGCTCGTCGTCCTTGTCGGAGCCGTGGATGGCGACGAGGAAAACCGCCTTGGCCATCTGGGAGGCGGGGCGATCGAGGAACTCGGCGAGGTCCGCGATGGTCTTGGTGGCGGGGGTGTGGACCTTCTCGAGGGGTTCGGCGTCGGCCACCTCCGGCGGCGGCTTGACGAACGACGCCACCTCGCGGTTCGCGGCGTAGCCGCAGCTCTCGCACAGCACCAGGTCATCTTCACCGATGGGGGTGACGTACATGAACTCGTGGGCCGCCTTGCCCCCCATCATGCCGACGTCGCTGGCCACTGCCACCAGCGGCAGCCCGGAGCGGGCGCCGATACGGAAGTAGGAGTGGTAATGACGCACGTACTGCTCGTGGAGGCCGTCGGCGTCGAGGTCGAGGGAGTAGGAGTCCTTCATGGTGAACTCCCGAACCCGGATCAGGCCTCCGCGGGCCCGCAGCTCGTCGCGGAACTTGGTCTGCAGTTGGTAGACCAGGAGGGGAAGCTGGCGGTAGGAGTTGATCTCCGAGATGCACAGCTCCCCCACCACCTCTTCGTGGGTCATCGCCAAGAGCATGTCGCGGCCCCGGCGGTCGACGAAGCGAGCCATCGTCTCGTCGATCTCGTCCCAGCGGCCGCTCTTCTGCCACACCTCGGCGGGGTGGACCACCGGCATGCACACTTCCTGGCCGCCGATGGCGTCCATCTCTTCCCTCAGGATCTGTTCGATCTTGCGCATCGACCGCTGCGCCAGCGGCAGGTACGAAAACACTCCGGCCGCGAGCTGCCGAACGTAGCCGGCCCGCAAAAGGAACTGATGGGAAAGGAAATCCGTGTCGGCCGGGGCTTCACGCAGGGGCAGTCCGAACAGCTGGGAAACGCGCATGGCGAGGGTACTCTCGGGGTTTGATCTAGGGTCCGAAGCGGCGCGCCGGGGGCGTCCCGACGCCATGGGGCAACGGCCGGTATCCTAGTGGCTGCCCCTTAGCCTGTCCAGAACGCCCGATCCGCCCTGCGGTAGACGCGCGAAGCGTGCGTTAGATCGTCGCAGCGCAGGAGGGAGCCGCGGAGGCGTACTCCTGTACGCCGCACAAGGCGAGCGACGAGCACGCGGCGGGATGACGTGCGATCCGCGCGCCTAGGGACAGGTTTCGAAGGCGCTGGTATCCGTCAACGCCGCCGCCGCGTTGCCCAGGGCGTTAAAGTACTCCTTCGACTGCCCGGTCTCCGTGTCCACCACCCGCAGGGTGTACTCGACGTTGGTGGTGGCGGCGGAGAAGACCCAGAAGTGCCCGTTGACGCCGCACGCGTCGAGAACTTTCACCAGCATCTCCCAGTTGTCCGCCTCGAAGAACCAGAACAGCCCCGAGTCCGCCGAGCCGAAGGGGACCACCTGGGCGTCGTCGGTGAAGCCGGCGAAGTCCTTCCAGGTCACCTCCACCTGGAATCGCCCGTCCTGCAAGCACATGCGGGAGCTGGAGGGTAGGCAGCGGCCGGCCTCGGTGGAGATCGTCAGATCGTCGAGGTTGAGGATCTGCGAGCACTGCTCGTCGATCCCACAGCCCAGGGGGCGGACCGTGAACCGCCGGATCGGCTCGGTGGTGACGACGCCGAGGGTGCCTCCGTGGTCGGAGACCCCGGCGGAGGGGTTGACCAGCGTGTCGGTGGCCAGGACCCCGCCGTCGGCGTCCAGGACATAGAGCACGGCGGTCCAGCGGGAGTGGGAGCGGATCGACACGCCGTAGACGTCGGGGGTGACGGCGACGTCCGGCGGCGACGACGAGAGATAGTGATTGCCGGGGCCGGTGCCGGGGAAAGTATCCCCCTGGAGGAGGGTGCCGACGGTGAAGTCGAGCCCCAGGGCGGCGTAGGCGTCTGCGACGGCGCAGGGCTGCACCGAACAATCGGGGGTCGGCACGTCGTCGCCGGTCCCCAGCTGGCCGTCGGGCCCGGGGAACGTCTCGAAGTCGAGGGTGAGGGTCTGGCCGAAGGCCCCCGCGGCGACCAGCCACAGGACGGCGGAAACCACGGTCCCGAAAGCAGCACGTGGCCGGCGGAGGTCCGAAACCTCGGTGGTGCCGTTCGTAGACGGGCTGGGCTGGGGGCTTCGGGAAATCGTCATCACGGTACCCTTCCTGGTCCTGAGAAACGTCGTCGTCGAGAGGGTTGGATCATAACGCCCACGGTCTAGAAGCGCACCGCTTCGTCTACGAAGCGCCATTCCTTGGGGACGAAGCGGAGTAGCCCCGCGTTTCGCCGTCGACAGCCCCGGGTCATGAACGCCTGTTCATCGGAGGGCGAGTCTGAGATCATAGGGTATGCGACGTTTTCTCTTGCATCAGCTCCTTCCCCTCGCGGTCGTCTTCCTCGGCATCGCCAGCTACTTCACGCTGGCCACCCAATTCGGTGTCTACCAGCGGCTCCCCTGGCTCCACTTCTTGATCGTCGTGGCGGGCTGCGGATGGCTGGTGACGACCCTGGTGAAGAAACCCGGGGTCATGGCGGGCCTCAGCCTCGCTTTAGGGCTGCTGCTCTGCGGCACCTTCTTCTGGTACACCCTCTCGTACTCCATCTACGACGGCACGAACGCCGGCGCGGCGGTGGGCGAGCAGGTCGAAGGGCTCACCGCCCTGGCCCTCCCCAACCCCCGGGGCGAAACGACACCGCTGCTGCTGCCGCCGGAGACCGCGAAGGCCACCTTGGTGGTGCTCTATCGCGGCTATTGGTGACCCTACTGCCGCATGGAGCTGGTCGAGCTCCAAGAACGCCTCGATAGCTTCAAGGAACGGAACGTGCGAATCGTCGCCTCCAGCGTCGATCCCGTGGACAAGCTGAGACTGATGCGGGAAATGTCCGGAGCGACCTTCGAGTTCCTTTCGGACTCCGAAGGCCAACTCCTCGACCTTCTGCGGGTCCGCCACTCCGGCGGACGGGCCGACGGGGCCGACATCGCCCAGAGTGCGAGCTTCTTGATCGACCCGGACGGACGCATCCTGTGGTCCCACGTGGCGGAGACCTACCGTACCCGGCCGCGGCCGGCCAAGATCCTGGAGGAGATCGACCGCCGTCTTCCGGGGCCGTGACCGGCGGTCCCTTCCTCTGAGCCGGGCGAGGGGGTAGCCTTGGCCCGCCGCCCCGGCGAAAGGACGTCGGGGCAAGAGGAGGTCCCCATGCCAGCAGCTCGCCGTGCACCCGACATCCCCCCGAACGCCCGTCCCGTCCTGCTCGGGCTGAGCCTGATCGGCCTCGCTTCCGCGGCGTGGGCCGCCCATCTCTGGTGGCAGCTGCTGCGCTCCCGCTCCGGGCTGGAGCCGGTTTGCGCCTTCGGTGGGAGTGACTGCGGCACTCTGTGGGACGCCGGGTTCGCCAGCGCCCTCCACGGCGCGACCGGTTTGCCGGTGGCGGCCTGGGGGGTCCTCTGGGGCCTGCTGGCCATGGCCCTGGCCTGGTGGGCTCGGCGCGACCCGAACGCCCCAGGGCGACTCGGGGCGGTTCGCTGGACGGCGGCAGCGGGGGCCGCGGCCCTCGGGGTACTGCTCATCGCCAGCGCGGTCGCCGGCCTTTTCTGTTCCAGCTGCGCCCTGACCTACATCCTGGTGGCGGTCTATGCAGCCCTCACCGGTCTGTCGCTCCGCGGCCCCCTCGACGGCGCCGGTCTCAAGCTGGCGGCGCTCTTCACCGGCGCCGGATTCCTCGCGCTCCTCCTCCCTGGGCTCAGGACCCCCACCAGCGCCCCGGGCTCAGAGCCCCTGGTGGCCGACGCCGAGGACACCCGGGACCAGGGTGAAGAGACCGCCGGCAGCGGCACCGACGAAGACCTCAAGATCGACACCTGGCCCCTCCCCGCCGACGAGCAGGATCGCAGGCTGCGGGAGTTCCTCGGCGCCATGGACGCGCGGGGGCTGCAGTACATGAGCGACGCCCTGGCGTTCTACCGCGCGGGGGAGCAGCACCCCATGGACCCGCACCGGGGGCTCCACGGCGAGCCCGGCGCCACCACCCAGCTGGCGGATTGGAGCGACGCCCGCTGCGGCCACTGTGCCCAGCTGCACTTCACCCTCAACACCCTCTTCCGCCTGTTCCCCGAAGGAGCCCTGGGGGTCGACGTGCGCCACTTCCCGCGGGACGGCCACTGCAACCCCCACATGGAAACCCCCGAGGGCGGCGAGACCGTGAGCTGCCTGGCGGCGAGGGTCCAGATCTGCCTCGAGACGGTGCCGGGGCGCCACGATTTCGCCGATCGCATGTACGAAGCGCAGGGGGACCTGACCCCCGGGCGGATCCGCGAGCTCGCCGCCCCCTTCCTCTCCGCCGGTGAGCTCGACGCCTGCCTGGCCTCCCCCGCCACCGCCGAAGCCCTGCGGCAGGACATCGAGTACGCGTGGAGGTGGCGTCCCAAGGGCACGCCCCTATTGGTGCTCGACGGACGTCCGATCCCGACGGCGCCGCCGTTCCTCTATGCACTGGTGCTGGCGGGTGGCAACGCCGACCATCCGGCCTTCGCGGACCTGCCCCCCGCCGGACCCACGAAGGGCTGAAGGGTCCCTCCGGGTCAAATCGGGCCCGGGAACAGCCAGGCTCCTCGACCGCACCAAGGCTCCCCGGGTCTGATTTCCGCCATTTAGAATTATAAATCTGGCCTATAAAGCCCCATGGATCCGATAAGCTAGTGCAAATGGAATGATCTTGATCCTGTGACGCTCCGCACCCCAACAGAGCCCTGGACGGGAGCGTGGGCGACACTGCGAGAGGTGACCTTTCCGAGGCCCGACGCGGAGGCGAGCGTGTCGTCTCCGCCACCGAGGCTCGTCCACCCTTCGGCCGAGCCCCCAAAGCCTTCGACAAGGAGCTTTGCATGAGCCTTCGACTCTCCACATTTTTTGGTCTCCTCATCCTCCTCTTGGCCGTTCCGACAATGGCCGACACCGCCGCCGAACCGCTCACAGAGCCGCAGGTCGACCCGCAGACCCAGGATGAGCTAGAGGTCCTGCCCGACCCGACCGCCGACGCTTGGCAGCGCCTGTTCGGGCCGACCCTCGAGGATCTCGCGGGCCCACCCATGGGGGATGCCCAAACCGTCAGCCACTGCGGCAACTCCTGGACCTGCACCTACAACGACGGCGGCATCGGCTGCTTCCTGAACGAATGCGTCTACCGTTGCAGTTGTCAGGTCTGCAACGGAACCTTGACCTACACGCAGTGCCAGCTGATCGACCAAGGCAGCTGCATCGTGTGCCCCACCTACATCTGACGACGCCCGTGGATCGGCGCCCCCTCCTCCACGGACGGGACGGCGGCTAGCCAACCAGCGGGCCTCCCCATAGGGCAGAGGCCCGCCCCTCAGAGCCGACGCCGTCGGCCCCGACCCGGCTCCAGAACCTCCCGCACCTTGCGTAGCAAGTCGTTGGGACGGAAGGGCTTGTGGAGGAACGCGGCGAGGCGGTCGAACTCCATCTCCGGCATCACGCTGTGCTCCCGGTAGCCGCTCATCAGCAGCACCCGCGCCGACGACTCGATGCCCTCCATCTGCCGCAGCACCGCCTCACCGTCCATCCCCGGCATGGTGTGGTCGAGGAGCACCAGTCGAATCTCCGAGGCGCGGCCGGTGAAGATCTCCAGGGCTTCGTGGCCGTCGGCGGCCACCAGGACGTCGAATCCCTGGCGCTGGAGGACCCGCGCGGCGACGTCCCGCACCATCTTCTCGTCATCCACCACCAGGGCCAGGCCCGTGGCCTCCCAGGCCGACATGCTGCCGCTTTCCTGTCGCGGCGGCACCACGATCTCCTGGGCGGCGGGGAACACCACCTCCACCGTCGTCCCGCGGTTGGGCTGGCTGTAGACCTTGATGGCACCGCCGTGGGCCCGGACGATGCCGAGCACCGCCGCCAGCCCGAGGCCGCGGCCCGAGGACTTCGTGGAGAAAAACGGATCGAACATCTTGGCGCGGGTCTCGTCGTCCATACCCATGCCGTCGTCGGACACCTCGAAGAAGACGAAGGGCCCCGGACTCTCGCGCTCCGGCTGCAGCATGGCGCCGTCGAAATAACCCCGCTTGCCCTTCACCAGCCCGGTGCGCAGCATGATCAGACCGCTGTCCTCCCGCAGGGAGTCAGCGGCGTTGGCCATCAGGTTGAGGAGCACCTGGCGCATCTGGCGCGGGTCCACCTCCACCGACGGCAGGCTGCTCTTGAGGTGCAGGTCCAGGCGCACCCCGTCGGGGACGATCTCTTCGAACTCCGGCCGGTTGTCTTCGATGAGGTCGTTGATCGAAACCACCCGAGCCGCGTGCTGCTCTTCCCCGGCGTAGGCCAGCAGCTGGTCCGTCAGCTCCGCCGCCCGCTCCGCCGAGGTTTCGATCTCCAGGATCGGACCCCGCGCCAGATGGTCCTGGGGAAGCTCTTGGAGGGCCAGGCTGATGTTGCCCAGCACGCTGGTCAAGAGATTGTTGTAGTCATGGGCGATGCCGCCGGCGAGGCCGCCTAGGCTTTCTAGCTTCTCCGCCTGCTGCACCCTCGATTCGAGACGCAGGCGCTCGTCCTCCGCTTTCTTGCGCTCGCTGATGTCCCGGGCGATGAAGACGTACCCCATCGCCTCGCCGTCACTGTCGTGCAGGAAGGTGGCGGTCTGCCAGGCGGGAAACGTCGTGCCGCCCCGGCGCCGGTGCTCGATCTCCGCTTCCTGGGCGCCCTCCTTGCGGACCCGGTCCATCAGGGCCTCCACCTGGCCGCTCATCTGCTCCGGGGTATGGAAGATGGTGAGGTCGTAGCCGAGCAGCTCGAAGGGCTCGTAGCCGTGCATGCGGGCCCAGGCCTCGTTCATGAACTGCATCTCCCCCTGGAGTCCGACCACCGCGATGCCGTCGACGCTCTGCTCCACCGCCCGCTCCAGCATCCGCATCGCCTCTTCCGCCAGCTGACGCTCGGAGATCTCCGCCTGGAGGCGCTGGTTGGCGTGGGTCAGCTCGGTGGTTCGGTCCTCCACCATCCGTTCCAACTGCTGCCGCAGGCTCTCCAACTCGTCGTGCACCCGCCCATGGCGGCTGGCCACCACCGCCACCGAACCGAAGATCATCAGCGCGATGGCCCATTGGGGAAGGGGGTAGGTGGTTCCCAGGCGAGCCACCTGCAGCACCACTTCCGCCAGCCCTGAGATCACCAGCAGCGCTCCGCCGGTGATCAGCAGACGCGCGTCGTGATTGCCGCGCCACGCCTCCAGCGAGAGGACGTAGCCCAGGTAGAAAAAGAACGGCAGCAGCCACAGCCAGCGGATCGGGTCGAATGTCTCCAGCATCCGCAGGGGCAACACCGCCAGCAGCAGGGCGATCCCGACATTCGACAGCTGGTAGCGCTTGAGCCAGATCTCGAGGGGTCGCCCCAGGACCACCGCCAAAAGGCCGAGGGCCGCCGCCAGACCGAGGTGGCTCGAAACCCCTTGGAGTCTTTGGCTGGCACCCAGCCATGGCATCACGTCCCAAGCGCGGGAGAACCAGGCGACGCCGCCCCCCGCCAGGGCCGTCGCCCCCAGCCAGGGCAGGACCTCCGCCTCCCGGCGGAAGAGGTAGAGCCCCAGGTGGTAAAGGCCGATCAGCATCAGCAGCGCTCCGAGCAGGCGGATCGGCAGTCGCGACCACCGTTCCTGCAGGCGCCCCAGGTCGTAGGCGGCGTGCAGCACCTGACGATCCCCCACTTCGATCCGCGCCAGGGGTGCCGGCAGCTCCTCGACCTGATCGGATCGCCAGGCGACGCGGTCGAAGCGGATCGCCAGGTGCAGGGTCCCGTCCGGCCCCACCGAGTCCGGCGGAACGTCGAAGATGCGGGGCACCGGCCGCGGCAGGCGCAGCCCAGGGTGATGGCCCCCGATCTCGCGACCGCCGGCGAACACGCGGTAGGCGCCGTAGCGGCCCGGCCCCAGGGACAGGGCCAGGCCCGAGGGCGCCAGGGTCCGCCCCCAGGTCGAAGGTAGACGCACCGTTCGGCGCAGCCACAGGGGGCCGTCGACGCCGTCGAGGTCGAGATCCCCCCAGGTCGCCGGCATCCGGATCCGGCTCCAGTCGGAGTCGTCGGTGTCGGGGGAGGCTCCATCGCCGTCGTCCCCCACCCACAGGCGCCACTCCCCGGCCAGGTCCAGGGCTCCGGCCTGCTTCGGTCCCTCCAGGTCGTCCGCCGCGAGGGGTAGCGCCCCGAGGATGCCGAGGGCGGACACCCACAGCACGGTCCAAAGCGGGGCGGCCCAGGGTGTTCGGTCCGATCTCCGCCGGCGGCCCCTCTCCACAGCGGTCCCGGCGGGCGATTGAGGCATCATGAAGAGACTCCCAGAAGTTGTGGGGTCACGGGGGGCAGGGAGACGGGGGCGCCGACCCGGGGGGGCGGCGAATCCAGCCGATGTACTGGCTCTCGAAGCAGAGAAATCATAGCCGCATCGATCGGGGAATCCAACGTGACCGGCGCGGCGGCGAACCCGCGGGCTCTGCTAGTCTGAAGCGCATGAGCGTCGCCCCCCGGCCCCCGGCGCAGTCGCCTGTTCCCCCCACCCCAGAACTACCCGCCAAGGAGCTGCGGGGGCTGGTGACCCATTCCCTCCTCACCGGTCTCTGCCCCCTCATCCCGCTACCGCTGCTGGACGACTGGGTGCTGGGGCTCGTACGCCGCCGACAGGTGCGGGTCTTGATGAGGGAGCGACAGCTGGAGCTGGCCGACGACGAGATCGAGGTCCTCGCCTCCGGCTATAGCCCTGTCACCGCGTCCGGCTGCTTGACGGGGTGCGTGAAAACGGCCTTCGTGGCGCCGGTGCGCTTCGTCTTCCAGAAGATCCTCCGCAAGCTCCTCCGCAAGTTCTTGGTGATCTTCATGGTCAAGGATTGCGTCGACGCCTTCTCCGCCACGTTCCACGAGGCCTACCTGCTGCGGCACGCCCTCCTGCGCGGCGCCCTGGGGGAGCCGGATGCCGGGGGGTCGCCGAGGTTCCAGCGGACGGTGGACCTGCGCCGCGCGATCGAAGAAGTACGGGACGAAGTCGACCATCGACCGGTGGAACGCTGGGCTCGACAAGCCTTCGGCGCCAGCCGGCGCCTGTTCTCGACCACCGCCCGCAGCATCGCCCGCGGCATGCGTGCCCTGGGCCGCGGAGGCCGCCGGGACGAAGACCGCGCCTTCGAGCAGGTGACGAGCGACAGCGCCCCCCTCGAGGAGCTGATCGACGAGCTGACCGAGGAGATCGGTCACGAGACCAGCTATCTCGCGGGCTTGGGCCAAAGGCTTGATCGCCGGTTGCGGACCCCGTCTACGGCCCCCTCGGTGGCCGAGAATCCGCACCCGAATCCCGATCGAGCCACACCATGAATACCACGCTTTCGTAGCATATAGCGCCACGTAAATGTCTCAGTCCTTGACACTTGCCGGCTTTTCGCTACAATCCCGAGGCTTGGTGTCCACACCTACAGCGACTGTGCTTCCCCCGACGCCCCTGCCGGTGCAACCGAGATCCTCGGTGACTCTCGACGGTCAGGTTCTCCGCGTCGGACCCCGTAGACCCCGAAATGGACCGTCGACGAGAACTTGAAGCAGCACACGATCATCTTTGTTCCGCACGCCCGGGCCAAGTTCCGGAAATGGCGTGTTTCCACGTTCCAGGTCTGCCTCATCGCGGGCACCCTTACCGCCCTCACCGTCGGTGGCGTCCTCGCCGCCGTCCTCTATCTGGACAACTCCTTCGACCGCAGCCAGCTCGGCAACATCCAGCAGGAAAACGCCGACCTGCGCGAGGTCAACCAGCGCTTCGAGACCAGCATCCGTGATCTCGAGGGTCAGCTGAAGGACTACCAGGAACGCATCCACAAGCTCGCCATCGTCGCCGGCGTCGCCGAGCTGTCCCCGGCCACGGAACCCGGTATTGGCGGCGCCCACCCGCGCAACGTCAGCGTTCCCGGCGACGGGTACGAAGGCGGCTTCGGGCCGAAGACCCTTGAGGAAGGCGGCCTCCAAGGCGACCTCAAGACGCTGCGGAGCAGTCTCGAGAGCCTCGGGGATCACATGGAGATCCTCCAGGATCGCTTCGACGAGCGCCACCTGATGATGTCGAGCACGCCGACCATCGCGCCGGCCAAAGGCATCTTCACCAGCGGCTTCGGCTATCGCCGGGACCCCTTCACCGGTGGACGGGCCTTCCATCAGGGCATCGACATCGCCGCTCCCCACGGGCACGATATCTACGCGCCGGGGGACGGCATCGTCACCAAGGCCGGGCGGGAACGGGGCTACGGCATCACCGTCTACCTCTCCCACGGCTACGGCTTGACCACCCGCTACGGCCACCTCTCCGGGGTCAACGTCGAGGTGGGCCAGGAGGTTCAGCGCGGCGACGTGATCGGCTTCCTCGGCTCCACCGGGCGCTCCACCGGCAACCACCTGCACTACGAGGTCCGAGTCGACGGCCGAGCGGTCAACCCGCTGGGCTACATCCTCGACAGCAACAGCCCCTGAGCACCCCATCGCCCCAAGGCAGCGACTTTGACGAAGGCCGGCCCGAGCGCCGGCCTTTTTGCTGGGCGCGCGTTTCTCACCCGGCTCCCGACGCTGGGTAGGGGCCCTCGGGCCGTACGACCTTTGATAGGATCGCGCCGCTTTTGCGGCTCGCGACGCCCCGCTCGACCGCCAATCGCCGCCCGGCGGAATTCCCCGCCCGACCCGCTTGTTCCCCAGCTCTGAACTGCCACGGGAAATCCCCCCATGCTCAATAAAGCCCTGTCCAAGATTTTCGGCACCAAATACGAGCGCGACGTCAAGCGCATGCAGCCCCTCGTCGACGACATCAACGCGAGGGAAGCCGAGTTCGAGGCCCTCTCCGACGACCAGGTGCGCGCCAAGACCGAGGAATTCCGGGAGCGCCTCGGGAACGGAGAGACCCTCGACGACCTTCTCGTCGAGGCCTTCGCCGCCGTGCGGGAGGCCGGCAAGCGGACCCTCGGCATGCGCCACTACGACGTCCAGCTCATCGGCGGCATCGTGCTCCACCGGGGCAAGATCGCCGAGATGAAAACCGGTGAGGGCAAAACCCTGGTGGCGACGCTCCCCGTGTACCTCAACGCCCTGGAGGGCAGCGGCGTCCACGTGGTCACGGTCAACGACTACCTCGCCCGCCGCGACGCCGAGTGGATGACGCCCGTCTACGAGTTCCTGGGCATGACCGTCGGAGTGATCCAGAGCAACATTCCGAACGACGATCGCCGTGAGTCCTACGGCTGCGACATCACCTACGGCACGAACAACGAATTCGGCTTCGACTACCTGCGGGACAACATGGTCCCGGATCCGAAGCGCCGGGTTCAGCGGCAGCACTTCTTCGCCATCGTCGACGAGGTGGACTCGATCCTCATCGACGAGGCCCGAACGCCCCTGATCATCTCCGGTCCGTCGGAGGAGTCCGTCGACAAGTACTACCGCATCGACCGCATCATCCCCCCGCTGGTGCGGGGCGAGGAGGTCGAAGAGGAGGACGGCGCCAAGTACACCACCGGGGACTTCCTGGTGGACGAGAAGGCCCAGTCCGTAGCCCTCACCGAAGACGGCGTCTCCCGGGTCGAGAAGCTCCTCGGGATCGAGAACCTGTACGACATGGAGAACATGGAGCTTCTCCACGGCGTTCAGCAAGGCCTCCGTGCCCACCACCTCTACAAGAAGGACGTCCACTACCTGATCAAGGAGGGTCAGGTGGTGATCGTCGACGAGTTCACCGGCCGCATGATGACCGGTAGGCGGTGGTCCGACGGCCTGCACCAGGCGGTGGAGGCCAAGGAAGGGGTGAAAATCGAGCGGGAGAACCAAACCCTCGCCACCATCACCTTCCAGAACTACTTCCGCATGTACGACAAGCTGGCGGGCATGACCGGTACGGCGGAAACGGAGGAGGCCGAGTTCGGCGAGATCTACGAGCTCGACGTCACGGTCATCCCCACCAACCGCCCCCTCGCCCGCCCCGACTACCCCGACGTCGTCTTCCGCACCGAGAAGGAGAAGTGGAACGCGGTCGTCGAGGAAATCCAGGATTGCCAGGAACGGGGGCAGCCCGTCCTGGTGGGCACCGTTTCCATCGAGAGCAGCGAGATGCTCTCCAAGTTGCTGAAACGGAAGGGCATCCGGCACGTGGTGCTGAACGCCAAGTTCCACGAGAAGGAGGCGACGATCGTCGCCCAGGCCGGCCAGAAGGGTGCGGTGACCATCGCCACCAACATGGCGGGCCGCGGAACGGACATCGTGCTCGGCGGCAACCCCGAGGGCCTCGCCGAAGCGGAGGTCAACCCCGCCAAGGATCCCGAGGGCCACGGGCAGGCCCTGGCCAAGTACCAGGAGCTTTGCAAGGTGCAAAAAGAAGAGGTCAAGGAGGCCGGCGGTCTCCACATCCTCGGCACCGAACGCCACGAATCCCGCCGCATCGACAATCAGCTCCGCGGACGTTCCGGCCGCCAGGGGGATCCGGGCTCCTCCCGCTTCTACATCTCCCTGGACGACGACCTGATGCGGATCTTCGGCGGCGGCACCCAGAAGGTGCAGTCCCTCATGGGCCGCCTGGGGATGGAAGAGGGCGAGGCCATCGAACACAGGATGGTCACCAAGGCCATCGAACGGGCCCAAAGCCAGGTGGAGGGCCGCAACTTCGAGATCCGCAAGCACCTCCTCAAGTACGACGACGTGATGAACAAGCAGCGGGAGGAGGTCTACCGCCTTCGCCTGGAGGTGCTCGAAGGGGAAGCTAGCCGCGATTTGCTACTCCAGATGTGCCGCGACGTCCTCGACGACTCCCTAGAGCGCAACTGCGGCGACGACATCGACCCCAGGGATTGGAGCCTGACCGAGCTGGGCACCGACGTACTTTCGTACTTCGACATCGACATGAATCGGATCGAGACGGAGATCGCCTTCGACGAGATGAGCGTTGACGAGCTCCGGGAGGCGCTCTGGGGCGCCATCGAAAGCAAGTACTCGGCGAAGGAGGAGCGGCACGGCGCCGAGCCGATCCGCGCCGTCGAGCGGGCGATCATGCTCCAGGTGCTGGACGAGTCTTGGAAGGATCACCTCCTGGCCCTCGACCATCTGAAGGAAGGGATCAACATGCGGGCCTACGGCCAGCGGGATCCCCTCAACGAGTACAAGCGGGAGAGCTTCGAGCTCTTCGCCTCCATGCGGGAGCGGTACGAGGACACCGCTATCAAACACCTCTTCAGGGTCGAGCCGGTGAGCGAGGAAGAGATGGCGGAACGCCGGCGGGATGCGGAACGACGCCTCAAGGAGCGCCTCCGGCTGTCGGCCCCCGCCAAGTCGTCCCGCCCGGTTCAGCAGCGGACCGTCAAGCGCACGACCCCGAAGGTCGGCCGAAACGACCCCTGCCCCTGCGGCTCGGGCAAGAAGTACAAGAAGTGCCACGGTGCCCCGCAGCACCAAACCGCCTGAGGCGCCCTCCGCGGCCGTCGTTTCCGAGGAGCCCCGACGGCATCGGGGCTTCCTGGCGCTCTTGGCGCTGGTGGCCCTGCTGACGGCTCCCCTCCCCTTCGCCGGTGCCCCCCTGGTCCTGGCTTGGGGTCTGCCCCTCTGGCTGTGGTGGAGCCTCGGAATGACCGCTCTGCTGTCGGCGGTAACCGTCTGGGGCATCGTCCGCCTCTGGCGGGACGACGGCGACGGGTACCCCTAGACGATGGGGAATCCACAGCTGGTGCTACTGGCGGGGGGACTCTACGTCGTCCTGCTCCTCACCCTCGGGCTCCTGGGGCGCCGCGCCCAACCCGCACGCACCCTCTCGGAGCACTTCCTCGCCGGACGCTCCCTGGGCTTCCTCGTGCTGCTCCTGACCCTCTTCGCCACCCAGTACAGCGGCAACTCCCTTTCCGGCTTCCCGGGGAAGACCTACCGTTCGGGCCTTTCCTACATCATGAGCGTGACGTTCATGATCGGCATCGTCTCCGGCTACCTGCTCTTCGTACCCCAGCTGTTCCGCGAAGCCCGCCGCGGTCGATACCTGACGCCGACGGACTACCTGACGGACCGGTTCCGCAGCCCGTTCCTGTCGTACACCTCGGCGGTGATCTTCGCCGTTACCCTGTGCAATTTCCTACTCGCCCAGCTCATGGCCCTCGGCCACGCGGTCGCCGGACTCACCGACGGGCGCGTTCCCTACGCCGCCGGCGTGCTCGGCGGCATGGTGGTGATCTTCGTCTACGAATGGCTCGGCGGTCTTCGGGCCGTCGCCTGGACCGACGCCCTCCAGGGCCTGATCCTCATGGTGGGGCTGGCCCTGGTGGTGGGGCTGCTGATGCTGGAGGTGGGAACACCGGCGGCCGTGGTGGCCCAGATCCTGGAAGTGGCGCCGGAAAAGGCGGCGAACCCCTCGTTGCAGATCTGCCTGACCTGGCTGTCGAGCTTTCTCCTTCTGGGGCTCGGCGCCCCGCTCTATCCCCAGGCGATCCAGCGCATCTACGCCGCGCGGCGCCTCGTGGAGCTGCGCAAGGCGCTGATGGTGATGGCGGTAATGCCCCTCTTCGCCATCACCACCGTCGTCTTCGTCGGCGCCGTGGGCATCGCCCTTTTTCCCAACCTCGATGGCGTCGGTTCGGACCAGGTCACCTTCCGGGTGCTGGCTTACCTGGTGGACGTTCGGCCGGCCGCGGCGCTGCCGGTGCTGCTGGTCATGATGGCGGTGCTGGCTGCGATCATGTCCACCGCCGACTCCGCCCTCCTTTCCCTGTCGTCGATCCTGACGAAGGACTTCGCCGCCCGGATCCTGGGCTATGAAGGATCCCAAGCGGAACGCCTCACCCGCCTGGCGCCTATTTTCAGCCTCGCGGTGTTGGCGGGTCTCGGCTCGCTGGCGCTGCAACCCCGCTTCACCCTCTGGCGGCTGCTGGAGATCAAGTTCGAGGTTCTGATCCAGCTTTCTCCGGCCTTTGTGCTCGGAACCCTCCACCACCGCGGTGACCGGCGCGCCTTCGCCGCTCGGGACATGACCCTCGGTCTGGTGGCGGGTTTGGTGGTGGCCCTCAGCGCCTATGCAGCCGGGATCCGATCCCTGGGGGGCATCCACCCCGGGGTCTTGGGGGTAATGGTCAACTACGCCGCGGTGCTCGCCAGCCGAGGTCTTCGACTCCGTGGGCAGGGGCACCCGCCCTACGACCCGACGGTCGACCCCAACCCCACCGCCGCGGCGACGTAAGTAACACCGTACCCCTACCCCGCCGACGGATCCGGATGCACCCCGCCCAGCTCACCATGAACCTTCGCGACCGCATCGTGTTCGTCACCGGAGGCGCCAGCGGCATCGGCAGGGCCCTCGGCGACGAAGCCGCCCGCCGCGGGGCCCACGTGGTGCTGGCGGATCTACGGAGCGAGTCCGCCGAGGCCGCAGCCCGCGGGATCGAAGGGAAGGGCGGGTCGGCGGAGGCCGTGCAGTTGGACGTCGCCGACGCCGACGCCTTTCGGCGCTGCGTGGACGGGTGGTGGAGCGGCACGGCCGGATCGACTACCTGTTCAACAACGCCGGGGTGGGCATCACCGCCGAAGGGCGGGATACGGACATGGACGCCTGGCGCCGGATCGTCGATGTCAACCTCATGGGGGTGGTGCACGGCGTCCAGGCGGCGTATCCACACATGATCCGCCAGCGCTCGGGGCACATCGCCAACACCGCCTGCGTCGCCGGCCTGGTGCCCTTCCCCATGACCTCCGCCTACTCCGCCACGAAACACGCGGTGGTAGGGTTGTCGGCGTCGCTGC
Source organism: Acidobacteriota bacterium (assembly GCA_038748685.1). Lineage (GTDB taxonomy): Bacteria > Acidobacteriota > Thermoanaerobaculia > Multivoradales > J023 > JAUIJL01. The sequence continues at coordinate 30,464 of JBCDIS010000027.1, forward strand.
GGCCGGAGGCAGCGGCCCACGGCGTCAAAGTGAGCGTCATCTGCCCGGGCACCGTGGCCACCGAGATGTTCGAGCACATCGAGTACATCGGTGTCGACAAGCAGGCCGTCCTGTCGTCGATTCGGAGGGCCACCATCACCCCGAGGCGTTGCGCCACTGCGATTCTCGCCGGGGTCGCTAGGAACAAGCCGGTGATCACCGTCAGCGCCCACGCCAAGCTCGCTTGGTGGCTCTACCGCTTCGCGCCGCGCACGTTCCTGGCCATCACCGGTCGAGCCTTCCATCTTTTCCGCGACCGCCTGAGATCTCCGGCGCCGGAGACCCCGAAAGACCCATGACTTCGAGCCCAGAGCTTCACGACACCCCATTCCGCTTCATCGACGACGACCGTACCCTCGCCGAAGCCTGCTCCGCCTGGCGCGGGCACGATGCCGTCGCCCTCGATACGGAGTTCGTCCGAGAACGCACGTTCTACCCCGCCCTCGGGCTGATCCAGGTCGGCACCGAAGACGACATCGCGCTGGTGGACCCCCTTGCGATCGAGGACTTCCAGCCGTTCGTCGACTTTCTGGAGGATCCGGGGGTCACCAAGGTGCTCCACTCGTCGAGCGAAGACCTCGAAGTCTTCCACCACGCGTTCGGAGCCCTCCCCCGCCCCCTCGTCGACACCCAGGTGGCGGCGGCGATGGCGGGCATCGGCTACTCCCTGGGGTACGGAGCCCTCGTCTCGGAGCTTTGCGGCGTCGACCTGCCGAAGGGAGAGACCCGCTCCAACTGGCTCGCCCGCCCCCTGCGGGGGGCCCAGAAAGTCTACGCCGCCAGGGACGTCGACTATCTGCGACCCGCGTGGCGGGAGTTGGCGAAGCGCCTCGACGACCTCGGTCGCAGGCCGTGGCTGGAGGAGGACTGCGGACGGCTCCTCGATCCGAATCGATTCGCCGTCGACGACGGGGCCGCGGTCCGGAAGATGGGGCAAGGACAGCGGATGGGTCCCAGGGACCTGGCGGTGCTTCACTCCCTCGTTCTGTGGCGGGAACGGACCGCCCGGGAGCGGGACCTGGCGCGCAATTTCGTCTTGCACAAGAACGCTCTGAGGGAGATCGCCCAACGCAAGCCGCGGAACCTGGCGGCGCTGCGACGGATCCCCGGGATCCACCCCCGGGGGGTCGACCGGCACGGCCGGACGATCCTCGACCTGGTGGCGAAGGCCATGGACCTTCCCAACGATCAGCTACCTTCCCGACCCCCTCGCCCCCTCGACATCAGCCCACATCGGAGCACGGTGGACGCCCTGCGGGATCGGCTCAGCCAGAGGGCGGATGAGCTGGGCCTGGCTCCGGAGCTGCTGGCCAACCGCCGAACCATCGAGTCCCTGGTAAGGCGCCACCTGGGGGGCGAAGCGCCGGTGCTTCCGGCGGCCCTGCGGGGCTGGCGTCAAGGGGTCGTCGGGGAGACCCTCGTCGAGGCCCTCGGAGACCTCTTGCCCCCTCCGCGGTGAGTCCTCTCCGGTGAGCCGGGGCCGGATCAGCCCCCGGTGCCGAAACGCCAGTCCACCATGTCGGCGATCTCCCCGGAGAGGTCCGCCACGCTCTTCCCAAAGGCGCCGTCCTGGCGCCTGAGGCGCATCGGCAGGCCCCCCTTGGGACCCATCACGGCGTGGAAACGGATATCGATCTTGCGGGGGAGCGCTTCGAGGCGGAATCGGCGCACGATCATCGGCACGAGGACTTTGAGCATCATCTGCCCCAGGGCGGCTCCGAGACACATGCGGCGGCCGGCGCTGAAGGGCAGATACTCGTAGACCGAGGGTTTGATGGTCGTCCAGCGGTCCGGGTCGAAGCGCGACGCGTGCTCGTAGACGTCCGGATCGACGTGGGTCATGTAGGGACTGTAGACGACCTCGGTCCCCGCCGGAATCGCGAAACCGCCGAGCTCCGTATCCCGAGCGGCCACCCGGGGGAAGATCAGTCCCGGGCTCAGGACCCGCAAGCTCTCCTTGACGACCCGATCCAGGACCGGCAGCACGAAGAGCTGGTCGTAGGTCGGCGCTTCCCCCGAAACCTCCCCGTCCAGCTCCGCCATCAGCTCCTCCATCACCCGGGGATGCTGGGCCAGCAGCAACAGGGTCCAGGAGAGGGCGTCGTGGATCGTGTCGTGGCCGGCGAAGAAGAGAACGAAGAAATCCCCCACCAGATCGTCGGGATCGAGCTCCCCCACCTCCTTGAGCTGTTGCCGGACGATGATCGACAGCAGGTCCGTACGATCCGAGTCGGCGCTCTCCGAGATCCTTGCCGAGAGGTCATTCTTGATCTCACGGATGTTCCGCAACAGCCGGTGGTACGGAGTTCCGGGGATGGCCAGGGGTATCAGGTTGACCGGGGAGAAGAGGGCGTTCACCATGTCGCTCATGCGGGCCGCCAGGTTCTCCGAAGCCTTCGAGGCGTCGAGGCCGTAGAGGCATTTGCTGGCGATGTTGGTGCTCAGGGAGGCCATCTCCCGTTCGATGTCGACCACGTCCCCGTCCCGCCAGCCGTCCATCATCCGACGGGCGAATTCCACCATCGTCCCGTGGTAGGTCTTGAGGACCGCGCCGCTCAGCAGAGCCATGAGCTGCCTGCGTCGGCGCCTGTGCTCGTCTCCGTTGGAAAACAGGATGTTGGTGGACAGGGCTTCGAACTCGGGGCTCTTGGGCCCGCGGGGCTCCCGGTTCTGGAAGCTCTCCAGGTCCGTCAGAATCCGCTGGTTGCACTCCGGGCCGAAGGCGAAGACGGTCGCCGGACGGGGAATCTGCCGTTTCGGAAACGGCTGATTGAACAGCGATGGATTGCCGCCCCGGGCCAGCAGTGCGACATTCCCGTGCCGTTCGCGAAGGGACTTCATGAACGGGATCGGCCGGGTCAGAAACCTCAGGGCGTTCGCCTGCCACCCCAGCACCGCCGGCGTCGGTGCCGCGCCGAGGTCCTCGAACCGACGTGTCCCCCGCGGCTCCGCCCCAGACCGGGGCGCGTCGGGGCCAGCAGCTCCGTCGACATCGGTGCCATGCATACCCCCGTTGGCCCCTGAGCCCTGGGAGACAGGGCAGGTCGTAGGACTCTTGTCGCTGGGTGGCACCACAATTCACTCCCTGACCCGAGTCGAACAATGGATCGATCGGCGCCGGAGATCTGCAGTTTCGACGCCCAGGGGAGTGCGAAAGCTCCGGCGAGTCATCCCCCAGTCTAAATTAAAAAGACGAACAATTTCTCTTTTTCCGCCCCGGTAGTGCCTATACCGTCCAGCGCCCCTCGGCTCGGCGCCGTCTCCTCCGACCACCCAACCCAATGGGGCTCTCCCCCGTCGCGGACACCGGCGCCGGTCAGCCCGATGGCATAGACCCCGCCGGCGGGGTAACATTGTCCGTAGAATTTCATCACTTCGGCGTCCAGCGGATCCGCACAGACCGTCCGTTTTGCCCCTCGTCCAGAGGCCGTCCCCTTGGAGGAGCCCATGCAGCCAGTGTCCTTCGTACCAAGCCCGGCCGGCTCTCGCCTTCTCCTCGCGATGCGCTTCAAGAAGGACCCGTTCTCCCTGCTGTCGCAGCTACGGCGGGAGCATGGCGACGTCTTCGCCCTCGACCTCCCCGGCCTGGGACGCTGGGTGTTCCTGTGCTCACCCGAGGTCGCCCAGGAAATGTACCGGGCTCCGGAGAAGAACCTATCCGCCGCCGACTTCAACCGCCGTTTCCTAGCCCACCTGCTCGGCAAAGAATCGTTCGTCGTCGACGAGGGCCAAACCCACAGGGCTCGCCGCCGACCACTGACGCCACACTTCAACGGCCGCGGCGCCCTGGAGATGACCGACCTCCTGCGCACGGCGGTGGAGCGCCACGTCGACCTCTGGCCCGATTCCGGCGAAGTCGCCCTGGTCCCTCGGTTCATGGAGCTGTCGCTGGAGAACCTCTATCGGGTAATCCTCGGGATCGACGACCAGGCCAAACTTGACGAGCTCGTAGGGCTGACGATCAAATTCTTCGATCTGGCCCTCAAATCGCCGCTCATGACGTTGCCGAAGCTGCAGTGGAACCTCGGCAGGTTCAGCCCCTGGGGGAAGATCCTGTGGACCCGGGACCGGCTGCGGGCCGTGCTGCTGGAACAGGTCCAGGAGCTGCGGGTGTCGGCGGACGACGACACCCCCATGGGTGCTCTGTTCAACCTTCAGAAGCCGAACGGCGAACGGCTGTCGGACTCGGCGATCGTCGACGACCTGCTGATCATCCTCAACGCCGGCCAGGAAACCTCTAGCCGCATCATCGCCTGGACCGTGGCCGGCATCCTCGCCAAACCCGAGGTGCGGCAGCGGATGCTGGAGGAGCTGGACGCGGTCCTGGGGGATCGACCGATCGGCCAGGGGGATATTCACTCCCTGCCCTACATGGACGCCGTGATCCAGGAAGGTATCCGCTATCAGCCCTTCGCCCCCTTCATCGGCGGCAGGATCGTGCGGGAGCCCTGGCGCGTGGGGGGCCACACGGTTCCCGGGGGCTCCATCGTGGTCCACGCACACGCCGAGGTCTGCAAGCGGGAAGATTTGTTCATGAATCCCGACGAATTCGACCCCGACAAGAACTTTTTTCATCGTAAGCTCGACCGAGGCCAGTGGACCCCGTTCGGCGGCGGCCACCACCTGTGCCTGGCCAGAGGCTTGGCCCTGGTCCAGCTCAAGGTCGTCCTGGCCACCATCTTCCAACGCCTGGACCTGGAACTGACGCAGGATCGAATCGCCGCCGTGCCCTCAGGATTCCTCTTCGTACCGGAGAAGGGTCTGCCCGTCAGGGTGGTGGGGAAGCGGCGCCACTGACGCCCCCCGCCGCCGCTCAATCCCTTGGATACACCGCTTCCATGAAACGACGTCACCTGATCGAGCTCCACGAGCAGCCCTGGTTCCCTTCCGTTTGGCGCAGGATGTTCCAAGACGGGCTCGGCAAGGCGCAGACCCACCTCGGCGCCTTCGACAACCTGGGGGAGAAGGTGAGCCGATTCCTCCATCGGGTCGGCGCCACGGACGTCTTGGACCTGTGCTCGGGTTCGGCGGAAATCATCGTCGACCTGCGGCGCAAGCTCGGTGCCCCCCTGGAGGACCCCGAATCCGTCCGCTTTGTTGTCAGTGACCTCTACCCCAACCTCCAGGAGTTCGAACGGCTGCGGGCCCTCCACCCGGACGCCCTCTCGTACTATCCCCAGCCGGTCAACGCCTTCCATCCCCCGGCAGACGCCCCCCGTATCCGCTCCATCGTCAGTGCCCTCCACCACTTCAAGCCGGCCGATGCCCGCAGGATTCTGGAGGACGCGGCCCGCAACTCCGACGGCATCATGGTGCTCGAGAGTACGGGGCGCTCCTGGGCCCACCTCTTGGGGTCGATCCCGGTTCCGTTCGTCGCCGCGCTGATCTGTGGTTTTGGCCTGCGCCCCTTCAAGCTGCAGCACATCCTCTGGAGTCTGCTGGTGCCGGTGGTCCCCCTCACGGCGCTGTGGGACACGGTGGTCTCCCATCTGCGCACCTACACCGTCGACGAGCTGCGGCGGATGACCGAGTCCATCGATGCGCCGGACTTCGAGTGGGAGATCGGCACCCTCCCCGTCGGCTCCAACAACCTGCTGAGAGCCACCTACCTCTTCGGCTGGAGGACGTCCGCCTCCTCCTGAAGCCGCCGGCCAGGAAGCCCAGGTCGCGTTCAAGCTCGATCGCCGCCGACGGGGCAGCGGCTCGGGGCGGTAGGGGCCGAGGCCGGGGGGATGGGGGCAGCGGGATGACGGAGGCCCTGGCCCCGGCTCGGGCCCATGCCTTTGGAGCGCCTCTCCAGCACCACGGGAAGCCCCCCCTTGGGACAAAAGAGGATGCCGCGGCGCTCCACCCCCGCCGGCCCGCCCGCTAGCCGGAACCTGCCGTGGCGCAGCAGGGTTGCGAGGATCACCTTCAACTCCAGCGAGGCGAGCCCTTTGCCGGCGCAGATCCGCGATCCGATTCCAAAGACGTTGAACCACGACAGATCACGCCGCGGAGTCATGAAGCGCTCCGGGTCGAAGCGGCGGGGCTGCGGAAAGATATCCCCCCGCTGACCCAGGGTGTAGAAGCCCACAGCGACGACCTGACCCGGGAGCACGTCAAAGCCGCCGATCCGCCAGCGTTTCTTGACCTTCCGCACCGCCGACATCGGACTCATCCGACCGACCCGCAGACCTTCGTGGATCACCGCGTCGAGGTACGGGAGCTTGCGGAACGCGTCGGCCCCATGCTGGCCCGGCTCCTCCGTTCGAAGCTCCTCCCCGAGCCGCGCCGAGACTTCCGGATGGGCCAGGATCCCCTCGAGGACGAAGGCCAAGGTGTTGCCCGTGGTCTCGTGCCCGGCGAAGAGCAGGGTCAGGGTTTCGTCCAGCAGGGCCTCGTCCCCCAGATCCCCGCCGCCGCCCCCCCGCCCCCACATGAGCGCGCCGAGCACGTCACCCCCGCCGCCCCCCGGTCCCCGCGCCCTCCGTTCGGCGATGACCCGGCGGAAGACGCTCCGGATTCCTTCCCGGGCCGCCAACATTCGGCCCCATGGACTGAAGCGCCCCAGGTCGATCTGAAGGGCGGGCATGGCCAACAACGGCGAGCGCAGCTCAGCGGAATAGCTGTCGAACGCGTCCGCCAGCCGACTGCGGATCTGCGGCGGCTCGTCGCCGAAGACCACCTCGACCATGATCTCCAGCGCGAGGCGATGGGCCCGTGGCACGAATGCAAACCGCTCTCCGAGCGGCCAACGGTCCAGGTTGGCGCGGGTCACCCTGAGGATCGTCTCCGCTTGTGCCAGGGCCTTGCGACCGTTGAGCAGCGGCAACACGCGGCGCTGCCGCTCCAGATGGGCGGGGCCGTCGAGGCACAGGCTCGAGTCGACCCCAAGCATCAAACCCGCCGCCGCCTCCGCCTTGATCTCGCCGGTCGAAAAGACCCCCTCCGGCGGGTGGTAGAACGCCTTCACCGAGTCCACGGTACACAGGAAGACCCACTCCCCCAGGCCCAGGAGCCGCAGTCGAAAGACCCCTCCGCACTCCCGATAGGACGACTCCATCAAAGGGAACGGATTCCCCATGAACCGCAGGGTATGGCGCCAGGCGGCCCCCTGCGGTCGGGGCGGTAGCCGCAGGCCGTCGTCCTCCAGGACCGTCTTAGAGGACCCGGGAACTTGCGGACCGGTTCCGGATTGGGCTTCCTTCACGATCGACCCCCTCACGCTTCGGCCCCCAGGGAACGTGCTGGGCGCCTGGCTCGAGCTTCGAGCCGACTGGCGAGAGCGGAGGTTCAGAGTCGCGGCTGGCCCGCCGCAATGCAAAACCGAGGCAGCTGATTCTGCCTGAATCTAACAGCGCATCCATTTTTGTCAAGATAAAATGCACTATTTTGCATGCCCGAATGCCTCCTGTCATCATTCTCCGATGGGTCGCCCAACCAAGGACACTTCGGCCAGCGGGTTCCCGCGGGGCGGATCAGCGGGGGCCTTGGGAGCAGAAGCTTGAACGCTTTGGTCGCATGGTTTGCGCGCAACCGGGTCGCCGCAAACCTGCTGATGTGCCTCATCGTCTTCGGCGGCGTACTCGGCCTGATGGGCCTGCGGAAACAGGTCTTCCCCGACCTCGTCCCCCAAGCGGTGACGGTGTCGGTGGTCTACCCGGGGGCGACCCCTTTGGAGGTCGAAGAGGCGATCTGCCTCCGCCTCGAACAGCGTCTCCAAGACCTCGAGGTTCTCGACCAGATGGACTCTTTGGCCTCCGAAGGCCTGGGGGTCGTGCGGATCGAATTCCTTCGGGGCACCGACATGGGCCAGGCCCTCGACGAGGTGAAGACCCGGGTCGACGCCATCGATACGTTCCCCGAAGAGGCGGAGCGACCCGTGGTCCAGAAGGATTCGCTCCGATACCAGGTCCTGAGCCTGGCCATCTCCGGGAACGCCGATGAGCGGACCCTCAAACGGCTAGGCGAGCAGGTCCGCGACGACATCACCGCCCTCGACGGCATCACCCAGGTGGACCTCGAAGCCAGCCGGCCCGACGAGATCTCGATCGAGGTTTCCGAAGCCTCGCTGCGGCGCTTTGGGCTCACCTTCGATCAGGTGGCCCGCGCGGTGGCCCGCTCCTCCCTCGATCTTCCGGGGGGTTCGATCCGGACCGAGAGCGGTGAGATCCTGATCCGGACCAAGGGCCAGGCGTACCGGCGACGGGCCTTCGAAGCCATCGAAGTGGTGGCCCAGGGGGACGGCGGCAAGCTGCTCCTGGGGGACATCGCCACGGTGGTCGACGGCTTCGCCCAGACCGACAAGGCGGCCCGCTTCGACGACGCGCCCGCGGTGCTGGTGCAGGTCTTCCGCTTCGGCGACCAGGACGTTACCGAAATCGCGGACACCGTCGGCGCCTACCTCGACGACCTCCGGCCCACGCTGCCGGAGGGGATCACCGTCACCCTCTGGCAGGACGACGCCGAGCTGCTGCGGGGCCGCCTCGATTCCCTGCTGCGCAACGCCTACGCCGGACTCGCCCTGGTGCTGCTGACGCTGGCCCTGTTCCTACGCCCCAAGCTGGCGTTCTGGGTCGCCCTCGGGATCCCCATCTCGTTCCTCGGAACCTTCTGGTTGATGCCGACCTTCGACCTGTCGATCAACCTGATGTCCCTGTTCGCCTTCATCATCGTCCTCGGCATCGTGGTGGACGACGCGGTGGTGGTGGGGGAGAACATCTACCGCCACCACGAGACCGGCAAGGGTGGTCTCGACGCCGCCATCGACGGAACCCGTGAGATGACGGTGCCGATCCTTTTCTCCGTGCTCACCACCGTCGCCGCCTTCGGTCCCCTCTTGACCCTCCCCGGGGACGTCGGCCAGATCCTCAGGGCGATTCCGCTGATCGTCATCACCACGCTGATCTTCTCTTTGATCGAATCGCTGCTGATCCTTCCGGCCCACCTTTCGGGCCTCGGCGGTCGCCCGGTCGGCGGGCCCACGGACCCCAGGCCCGGGCCATGGACCCGGGTCCAGGACCGCTTCTCCTCCCTGCTCGAAACCTTGGCGACCGGCTACTACCGTCCGGCGCTGGACCTCGCCCTCCGCTGGCGCTACGCCACGGCGGCCGCGGCCGTCGCCGTCCTGCTGATCACCGCGGGGTACCTCGCCGGCGGCCACCTCAAGTTCCTCTACCTCCCCCCGGCCGAGAGCGACAGCCTGGTGGCCTTCGTGGCCCTCCCCCCCGGGACGCCGGCGGAAACCACCGCCCGCGCCCTCGCCCACCTGGAGGCCAGCGCAGACGAGCTGAGGGAGGAGCTGAGGGCCGAGGGCGACGGTGAGACGGTCTTGCACGTCATGGCCACCCTCGGCGACCAACCCTTCAGGACCCGCCAGAGCGTCAGCGCCAGCGGCGTGGCTCCGGACTTCGGGGGCTCCCACCTCGGGGAAGTCCACCTCGAGCTGGCTCCGGCGGATCGCCGCCGGCAGAGCGCCACCGACCTTCTCCAGCGCTGGCGGCGCCTCACCGGCCCCATCCCAGATGCCACCGAGCTCACCTTCAACGCCTCGGCCCTGAGCACTGCCAAGGCGATCGAGCTGCGGATCACCGGTGAGGACCTCGAAGCCCTCGCCGGGGCCGCCGCGGAGCTGAAGGCCGAGCTGGCCCGCTATCCCGGCGTCCATGGCATCGGCGACACCCTCCAACTGGGCAAGCAGGAGATCGAGCTGAATCTCAAACGGGAGGCCGGAGCCCTCGGGGTGACCCGCGCCGACCTCGCCCGTCAGGTCCGGCAGGCCTTCTACGGCGAAGAGGTTCAGCGGATCCAGCGGGGCCGGGACGACGTCACGGTCCTGGTTCGCTATCCGGCGCGGGAGCGTCGCTCCCTCGACCACTTGGCGGCGAGGCAGGTCCGCCCCCCGGGGGGCGGCGCCGTCCCCTTTGCCGTGGTCGGCGAAGCCCGGCTGGGTCGGGGCTACGAGTCCATCCAACGGATCGACGGCCGAAGGTCGGTGACGGTGATGGCGGACGTCGACGGCGACGTCGCCGACCCCAAGGGAATCCTGGCCGATCTGGATCAGCGCGTGCTGCCGGACCGAAGGACCCGGCACCCCGACCTGCGCTACGAGGTCACGGGCGAGCAGCGGGACCAGCAGGACACCCTCGCCGGCCTCCAACGCCGATTCCTCCTCGCCCTATTCGTCATCTACATGCTGATCGCGATCCCCTTCCGCTCCTACTTTCAGCCTCTGATCGTGCTCAGCGCGGTTCCCTTCGGCGTGGTGGGGGCGGTGTGGGGCCACGCCCTCACCGGTGAGGATCTGACGACGTTTTCCATCTGGGGCATCGTGGCGGCCATCGGCGTGGTGGTCAACGACAGCCTGATCCTGGTGGACTGTGCCAACCGGGACCGACGGCTTGGGCTCGATCTGGCCACCGCGATCCGCCGCGCCGGGGAGCTGAGGCTGCGACCGATACTCCTGACCTCCTTCACCACCTTCGTCGGCCTGGCGCCGCTGATCTTCGAAGGGGGCATCCCCGCCAAGCTCGTGGCTCCGATGGCGATCTCCCTCGCCTTCGGTGTCCTTTTCGCGACCCTCGTCATCCCCTTCTTGGTGCCCGTCGCCTATTGCGTGCTGGACGACCTGGGCCAGCTCGTCCGTCGCCGACGCTGAGGACCCGCAAACGCCGGCTTCGGCCCCGGCCCGGGTCCAAAGCGCCCCAGGCGAAAGGGCCTGGCACCTACTAAAGGACACCTACGCAAAACGCCGCCCCGGAGGGCGGCGTTTCAGACTAGGGTCGACCGATTCGGTTCAGAAGCTAGCGGACAGGCTGATGATGGTGTAATCACCACCGTCGATGTCCGCGTAGATGGGCTGCAGTTGGAAAAACGGCGGCGTCGGCGCCCCCACCTGCAGGAAGCCCAGATCCTCACCCTCGACCTCGTGGTACTCCGCCTTCAGGACAACACTGGGGCTGAAGGAGTAGTTCAGCGCGATGCCGAAGTCCTCACGGGCGGTGTACTGCACCTGCTCCGTGAAGATGCTAGCCCCGACGTCAAATTCCGTGAACTCGGCCTGCACGTAGAGGCGAATCTTCGGTGTGAAGTAGTAGCCCGCCTGGAAATAGTAGGAGTCGAACTGCCCTACGAAGTCGCTGGCGAAAAAGCCGGGGAAGGGGGCCTCCTCGTTCTCGAAGGAGCTGTACTCGCTGCGGAAAACCCAGGTGTCGAAGGCGGCGTCGAGGGAGAAGGTCCACTCGTCGAAGCGGCTGGAGCTTCCCGCCACGCGGGTCACCCCTTCGCTGCCCCCGACGACGTTCCGGCGCTGCGTCCCGAAGCCGAAGCGGAGACCGTAGATCGGCGTGTTGAGCCAGAACTGCGTGCCCCAGGAGTCTTCGCTGCGGGCCTCCTCTGCGACCTCATTGACGGGATCGATCTCCACCAGATCCCACTCGCCGGCGTAGACGTTGGCCTCGAAGGCCCAGTCCGACTCGGCGCCGAAGGTGTGGGATAGGAGGACGCCGTCGACCGTTTCGGAGGTGAAGGAGCCCTCGCGGTAGAACACGAACGCCGGACGGTAGAATGGAAGAATCGTCCCGACGTCGCGGATCTCGTTGAAGATGCCGTATGGGATCTGGACCCGGCCCACCTTGAGGGACGTGGTGTCGTTGAGACGCCGCTCGTAGAAGGCCCAGTCCAGCTCCACCTCCTCCTCGCTCTCGGAAATCGGGCTGATGCCGAGGGAGCGGCTGCTGAGCTGCACGATCATGATGTCCTCGGGCGAGATCTCGTACCGGAACTGGAGCGCCAGATTCCGATAGTCGGTGGTCCCGTTCTCCGGGATTCCCAGGGAGATCTCTTCCGCGGTGGGACCGGCGGGGCCGGCGAGGGTCGGGAATCGCCCGGTCTGGTAGTTGCCGGTGGCGAACGCCTGGGTCAGGAATCCATGGACCTGAAGCTTCGACAGCGGGCCGGCCTTCTCGGAGCCGTCGTCATCGGCGAGAAGGGCCGACGGCGTGCTGACCAGGAGCACTGCAAGGGCGACGGCGGCGGTTCCGAGGATGGAACGAAGCTGAGACTTACGGGCCATCATCTCTCCTCTTCCGGGTTGAAAATTTCGAGGAACTCCGCCACGACGAAGTTCGTGAAGGCAACGGGGAGGGCTTGGGCGGAGTCGAGTCAAAAACAGTCTAGGGCTCTGACCGGGGACTGTCAAGCCAGGGAAATTGTGGAGAACAACCCCTTTACTGGCGCCGGCGACCGCCGTCGCAAGACGTCTGAAAAGCCCATCCCAGGGCCCAATGGAACCAGGGACTCCTCGCCTCCTGCGCCCGTGCCAAAACGAAACGGCGCCCGCTCGGAGAACCGAGTCGGGCGCCGCGGCGCTCGCCGTGCGAGATCGGCCCGTTCAGGGACGGATCCGGGTGCCGGTCCCCGTGGCGGTCTGGTTTTCGACCGGGGTGCCGTCGGGGAGGGTGACGAAGACGTCGAAGGTCGCCGTCAGGTGCTGGCCGTTGGAGCTCACCTGAGCCACGTGGCGGTTCTCGACCCGCAGCGCGATCGAGCCGTCGGGACCGTAGACGTAGCTGAGGAAGGTGCAGGCGAAGGTCCGCGGCCCGATCCTCTCCCAGGCACCCGCCGCCGAGCTGATGTTCCCGGCCGGCGCCGTTCCGTCGAAGGTACCGCCTCGGTTGTAGGTGAAGAGGGCCAGGGCTTCCTCCCCGGTCGCGTCGTCGACGGCCACCACGTCCCAGCTGCCGACGATGCTGCGCTGACCGGCGAGGGCGGGGCCGGCGGCCAGCAGACCACCGATGACTAGGGCGAGGACGATCCACCGAGGGGTTGGGCTAAAGCGTTTGTGCATGGCTGACTCCAATGGAAAAGTGAACGGATCACCGGAGATCCGGAGCACGCCCAGTGGACCTGCGTCCAAGGGCACGGATCTCTACGGCTCGACTCGATCCCAGTGTAGGTTTCCAGCCCTTACGCCGTGCATTACGGGTCAGGCCCCGCAGGACGTGAAAAGGCGGCCCCGGGGGCCGCCTTTTCCTACGCCCCCGTCGGGGCGTGTCCGTCGACGGATCTGCCCCGCGACCCTAGCCCAAACCCTGCCCGGAGAGTGCCCGGATGGCGTCTTGATGATCCCGGGCGAAGGTCTCGAAGGTCCTCGGCTCCCGCCCCGTCACCCGAACGACGTCGTCCGTCAGATCCTCCGCGTGTCCGTCGCGGGTCTTGGAGATCAAGGCCAGGGTGGCGTGGGCGACCTCCTCCGGCTGTCCCATGGCGGCGGCGCCCTGGACCCACTGCTCGTCGGTCAGGTGCTGGTAACCGATGGGACGGCCCGCCACCTCCGACAGAATGCCCGCGATGTCGGCCAGCGACACGAGCTCTGGACCGGTGAGGGTGTAGGTGGCCCCGTCGTGCCCCGGCTCGAGCAGCGCCTTCGCCGCCACGGCGGCGACGTCGCGGCTGTCGATCCAGCCCGAGCGTCCCTGGCCGAAGGGCAAGGCCAGCATGCCCTGGGCCACCATCGGAACGAAGTAGCCGCGGGTGAAGTTCTGGTTGCACCAGGGGGGCTGCAGGAAGGTCCACGGAATACCCGTGTCCCGCACCATGGCTTCGGTCTCGAGGGCCCACAGATCGGTGGGGGCTTGGGGTTGGCGCATGGGGGTGAAGGAACTCTGCTTGACGATGTGCTTCACCCGGTGCCCCTTAAGCCGATCGACCACCGCCCGGGTGAAGGGGGGGCCCACCGGCCCGCCGGGGCACAGTAGAAACAGCTTGTCGACTCCATCGAGGGCTGCATCGATGGTCGCGGGATCTTCGAAGGCGAAGGGCACCGTGGTCACCTCGTCCGGGAGCAGGCCCCGCTTGGCGGGGTTGTGCAGGGCAGCTCGCACCTCGACGCCGGGGGTTCCCGCCAGCTCGGCGCAAACCTCGACTCCGATCACACCGGTGGCTCCGGTGACCAAGATTACGGTCCTGTTGGACATCGTTTCTCTCCTCTCAGCAGTGTTCAGACAATGGAAAAGGCCGTCACGGCCTTAGAGAGCGGACAGTTGGGAAGGGGCGGCAGCATCCGCGACCAGGGCGACTTCGAGGGCTGCGCCGTCGGAGGCTATCGAAGCTTCGACGCCCAACGGTCGGTCGGAGGGTCCGTCCAAGTCGAAGACGACCCGGGCCACCGGCGAAGGGCAGGAGGAGTGCTGGCCGAAGCGAAGCCTCGCCAGCCCGGGGGCCGCGGTCTCCATGGACGCCGCGGACCGGGGCAAGACCGCTCCGGCGAAATCGATCACCAAACGCTCCGGCGACGATAGGCGAAACGTGGTGTAGTCGAGCTCCCCCGAGAGGGGAATCCGGACCGTCGCTCCGGCGGGTCCCGATTCCACCACCTCCACCGCCCCCAGGGTCGCCCGCGGTCGACACGGCACCGAGGCGGTCGAGCCCCCGTCGGCGGCCGGAGAGGCGAACGCGACCGCCCCCGGGTCCGGCCGGACACCCTCGGCCCCGCCCGCGGCAGAGTCGCGGGGCTGCGGTCGGCCGTCGACGACGGCGGCACCGGCGCCGGAAACGGCGGTGGTCGAAGCCACGGCCGCCCCTTCGTCCACCGCTTGAACCCGCATGCCGTCGACGACGACGGTCATCGGGGACACGCAGACCCGTTCGCCTGACAGGATCTGCCCCGGCTTCAAAACCGCTTGTTCGTCCTGAAACTTGATCACGTCCACCGCCCGCAGGCGAAGGCGCCCCTCGGCATCCACCAGGATCAGCTCGGAGTCGCCCCGCAGGGCGTGGCGGGGAACCGACACCGCGCCGTCGATCCGCCGACCCTCGAGGGTCGCCTCGACGAACATGCCAATGGGGAGGGGACTCGTCTGGCCGCCGGCCTGGGCGTAGGGATCTTCGATCTCCACCACTAGCCGGTGCTGCTGGGTCTGACGATCCAACAACCCCGCAGTGCGGACCACCCGCCCCCCCCAGCGGTGCCGCAGGCCGCCCACCTCGGCGTGGAGCTCCACCCCGGGACCCTGCCCCGACGCCACCGGCGCGCCGGGCACCATGCCGAGGTGCCCGAGCTGATCCGCCGTCACCGTGAGCAGGACCTCCGCACGGTCCGTGGCGTGGATCCGGGCCACCGGCAGCCCCCCCGTCACCAGCTCACCCAAGTCCACCAGCTTTTCGCTGACGCGGCCGTCGTAGGGGGCGCGGATCGACGTCCTGGCGAGGTCGAGGCGGGCCCGATCCAGGGCGGCGACGGCGGCCTCGAGTTGGGCTTTTGCCCGCATCAGCTGGGGCCTGCGGAGTGCCAGCTCCCCCGCCGCGGCGTCGCGGTCCGGCAGGGCGTCCCATTCCCGCTGGGCGAGCTCGGCTTCCGCCCCTTCCTGGGCCAGCGCCAGACGGGCCGACGCCACCCGGGCTTCAGCCTCCTCGACGGCGACCTGGTAGTTCCGGCGATCCACCTGCACGAGCACTTGGTGCCGTTGCACGAAGCCCCCCACCTCGAGCTCCGGGGCGATCGACACCACCTGGCCCGACACCTGGGACGACAGGAGACTCTCGGTATGGGGCTGGACGATTCCCTGGGACCGCACTTTGAGACCCAGGGAGCGAGCTTCAGGGGTCAACACCCGCACCACCGAAAGCACCTGCGGCGCGTCGGCGCTCTCCAGCACCGGACGGGTCGCCACCAATCCCACCGCGCCGCCCACACCAAGGAAGAGGATCAGGATCGGAAGTACGATCTGAATCCATCGCCTACGGCGGTTGACTGAGGTCCCTTGGTCGTCCATGTGCGCGGGTTCTAGCGGGGATGGGTGGGGTCTTTCGAGGCGTCGGGATCGGCAAGTCGGAAATTCGACCGACCGGCCGTTAGAATTTCGCTCAATGTATTGTCCCAAGACCGAAGGTGTCAAGCTGAAGGAGCATCGCTGCCCCTTTCCGAACCCTTTCCGATCAACCTTACGACGCCGATAACCTCGAGGCGGACTCTGCTAGCATTTCCCCTCACGTATCTTCCTGACGAATCGCTTCCCCGCACCCGCGCCACCCCGAAATCTGACGACGGGGCACCGACGGGACCTTAGCTTCCAGCGACACACGACGGAGCCCGACGTTGACCTCCCCCATCGATCTCGACGCCCGGGCCCTGGCTCGGCTCGTCCAACGCGTGTTCGAACCCACCTCCGAGGATCGGCGCCTGGCGATCCTCATCGACCTGCCGGATTCCGCGGTCCCAGACCACGACGTTTGGCGGGACCGCCGTAGCTTGGCGGCGGAGTGGGCCGCCGCCTTCGCCGCGGACCCCGACGCCCTCGACATGGAGGTCTCGTTCGTCGCCTACCCCAACGCCCGCACGAACAACGGCGACCTCCCCGACCACGCCTGGATCCTCCCCTGTGGGGGACCGGCTCCGAGCCACCTGGAGCATCTGGACCGCGCCGAGGCCGTCGGCTTCGACTCGATCTTTTCCACCCACCAGATCCTGCTGGCGGTGACCGAGCTTTCCGCCACGGCGCCGATGAAGTTACAGGCCCCGCGGTTCGGCTTCCGCGCCGCCACCATGCCCGGTTTTCGGCGCGTCATGATCCCGGCCCTGCGGCTGGACTACGTCGAGGTGGACCGCCGGTGCCGCCATCTCAAAGACCTCCTGGACCACGCGGAGGGGGCGGCGGTCCACTTCTCCGTCGGCGGACGCACCCACCGGCTGGACCTCGACCTGCGCCACCGAACCGGCCACGCCTCCGGCGGACTGGTTCGGGGGACCGGAACCGCCGGCAACCTGCCCTCCGGCGAAACCTACATCGTCCCGTATGAAGGGGAGGTGGACGGCGATCCGAGTCGGACCCGCGGAGAGCTGCCGGTGGAGCTGGACGGAGAAGTCGTGGTGTACCGCATCGAAGAGAACCGGGCGGTGGAGGTCCTGCCCCACGGCGACTCCGAAGGGGACGTCCCCCAGCGGGAGGCGGAGTGGATCGCCGCCGAGCCCGGCTACGCCAACCTCGCCGAGCTCGGCCTGGGGGTCCTCTCCGACTTCGGGGTCGAGCCGGTGGGGGCGATTCTTCTAGACGAGAAGCTCGGTCTCCACATCGCCTTCGGCCGCAGCGACCACTTCGGCGGCCAGGTGGGCGCCGAGGACTTCTCCTCCCCCGACGCCGTCGTCCACATCGATCGGGTCTACCTGCCGGCCACCCAGCCCCGGGTCCAGGTCGACGGAGTCGATCTCGCGATGCCGGGGGGCGAGGCCCTCGCCCTGATGCGGAACTACCGATACACCATCGAATTCGAGTGAGGAGCCGCCATGTCCCAGAGTTTCAACCGCGAGCTCGGCCTTCGCCCCGGCCCCGAAGACGCCACCGTTCTCCTCGACACCCGCCCGGAGCACCAGGTGATGCCCGGGGTCATTCACTTCGCCGTGCTGGCGACGCTGGCGGAGGTCTCGGCGGCGCAGGCGGCGGAGGCCTCCGTCGTGCCTTCGGCCGTGCAGCTCAGCCTCCTGACCAAGGCCGAACCCGGGCAGCTCCTGGGCCGCGGACGGTGTCTACGGCGGGGCCGTCGCCTGGCGGTCTGCGAGGGGGAGGTGTTCCAGGGCGATCGCCTGGTGGCCAAGGCGACCGTGCAGTTCGCGGTCCTCGGCTGAGTCCCAGGCCCGCGGGGCCGGTCAGGTCATGCCGAAGAGGCGATCGATGGAGGTCTGCACGGCGGATGACAGGCCGTTCAAGACGTCCAGAACCTGCTGCATCGCCCCCGGCATGACGCTGAGGATCTGCTGGGGGGTCGGATTCGGTCGGCACAGGGCCTGGCAGTTCTCGAACAGCTGGCTGGCGTAGGCACCGAAAAGCTCGGGGTCCCCGAGGTCCTGGTGCAGCTTCGGAATCAGCTCGTTCATCAGATCGAAGAGGTACGGCTGCATCGTCTGGATCATGGCGGGGGGGACGTTCCGCCGCTGCTTGAGCAGCCTGTGGACCAGCTCGAAGGACTTTCGATGACTGTTGGAGCGGCTCAGCAGGCCCACCAGCAGCCCCTGGAGCTCGTCCAAGGCCACCAGCTGCATCTCCCGGGAAGCGCCGTCGTCCCCCCGGGTCTCGAGCTCCAGACCACCCCCGAAGGTCTCGTCGAAGTCCGTGGACGGTAGGTCGAGCTCCTGGGGCGCGTCGAAGGACGGTCCCAAGAGTCCCGGGGCCGGTTCGGCCCTCGGGCCGTCGGAGTCGACCGAAGGAAACGACCCGGTGTCCGGCGGGGGGAAGGGCTCTGGCTCCGGGTGGACGACCTCCTCCTCGGCGACGGGGAGCCTGGGGGCGTCCTCCGGGTCAATCCAGGCGATCGCGTCGGGACCTAGGAGCTCGTCGGGAATCGCCGGCGGCAGGACGTCCGCCGCAGGGGAAGTCCCCCCATCCGCGGTACCACCCCCATCCCCGGCACCGACCGCCACCGGCTCCGCCGGGGTCGGCTCGGCGGCGGGGAACGGATCGCCTGGGAAGCCCTCGGTGGACGACGGCTCGACCCCAGCAGGCGGCGGCTGAGCTGGGGCGGGCGTCGGCTGCACTGGGGCGGGGAGCGGCTCGACCGCAGCGGACTCGGCCACCGCCGCGATCTCCGCCGGCTCCACGGAAGCCTCCGGCGGCGCCTCCGCCGGCTCCCGGACCGACAGGGATGCACGCTTCAGGATGGAGCCCAGAAGGAGCTCGAGAAAGGTCCGCAGATCCTCGTCGTAGAGCAGCGGAATGAGGGAATGCAGCTCCTTTGGCACCAGACGGCGGGCCCGGTGGGGCTCGACGGCGGCGGCGTCGGTACGCCCACGCCATCGGCCGGCGGCGGGGTTCGCTTCTTTCTCCAGGGTCACCACATCGAGGATCGTGTTGACGTCCTTGTCCCCGACGATACGCCTCAGAAGGTCCAGGTCCAGGATCGCCGCCAGCTCCCGGGCCTTGCGGATCATCTCCGGGTAGGCCGCATTGGGACTCGACAGGCCGTAGGACGGAACGTTTCCCCAGGTGATGTTGTGCAGCGTCGCCAGCTCGTTCACCCGGGTCGAGAGCAGCCCTTCCCGGCGCTGGATCTGGTGGTAGTCGCCGGAATAGAGGGCCCGCCGGCTGGTCTCCTGCATCAGCTTGCCGAGGTTCCCGAGCAGGCTGTAGAGCGGGGTCAGGGCGTATTGGTCGACCCTCTGTTCCTCGCTCCACGACGCCGCCAGGTTCGCCAGGGGGACCTGATCCAAGAGGTTCGCGATGTTCTCGTTGACCTCGCTGAGGGTCTCCACCAGGCGACGGTTGCGCTCGAATTCCCCCCGCTTCTCGGGAAAGAGGACCGGCTCGATCTCGACCCCGTTCCAGCGTCCCTCGGCGATGAGCGCCGAGGCGGCCCCCATCATGGAGCTGGCGTACTTCCCCTTGAGATCGGCGCTCAGCTCGGCGACGAAGTTTCGGTCTTCCTCAGACAGCTCGAGGCTCGACCCCTCCTCCCGCAGCAGCTCGACCTGCTGGACCAGCTTCTCCAACTCCGGCTCGACGCTGGCGTGGATGCCGCGGAAGAAGAACTCCAGGTCCCCGAGGAAGATCTCCAGGGGCTCGTCGAGCTCCGTCTCCTCGATCTCCCCCACCAGCTTCTCGACCCGGCCGGGGATGCCCGAGATCACCCCGAGAAGGAGGGTCTCCATCCGCATGAAGTCCTCGATCACCGGCGGCGGGTAGTAGAGATCGTCCCACGGCGCAGCGCCTTCCAGATCATCCAGAATACGCCGGACGAGGTCGAAGACGGCTCGCCTCTGTGGCTCCACGGCCTCGAGGAGCAGATCGCAGCTGGGGGGCGGGCTGATCGCAGGTTCGGTCACGGCGGTGGGGCCGGAGCTTGGGGTCATCGGGGATCGTGCCTGATCCGCACGCAGACCCAGCGGGGCATGGGTCGGCGGGGGTGCCCGAAGGCGGGCGGATGTGGTGCGCTGCGGATCCTAACATCGACCCGGGAACGGGGATCGAGGAAACCGGGCATCCAGGGGTCGACGTCCTCCGCTCTATCCAGGCGGGGCCCGACGCCCCTGCTCGCCCCCGATCTCGGGGCTAAACTGGCGCGGTCCTCAACCCATCCATCATCGGCATTCACCCAACCCGTCGCGGTGCCGGCGGCATCCCTTGGAGCTAGATATGAATCGCTTTGCTTCGTCATGGTTTCGTCGGTTTGGCCTCGGTCTCGTCCCCGTCGTCCTGGTCGGTCTCCTGGGGCTCGCCGGCCCCACCAAGGGGCAGCGGGACTTCTCCAAGGTGGAGATCGTCACCACCGAGCTCGCCCAGGGGATCTACATGATGGTCGGCGACGGCGGCAACCTAGGGGTGAGTGTCGGTGACGACGGGGTCTTCCTGATCGACGATCAATACGCACCGTTGACGAAGAAGATCCAGGCCGCCGTGGCCGAGGTCAGCGACCAGCCCATCCGGTTTGTGCTCAACACCCACTGGCACTTCGATCACACCGGCGGCAACGAGAACCTCGGCAAGGGGGGCACCGTCATCGTCGCCCACGGCAACGTCCGCAAGCGCATGAAGGCGGGCCAGGTGATCGAAGCCTTCGACGTGACCGAGCCCCCGGCTCCCCATGTGGCGCTGCCGGTGGTGACCTTCGAGGATGCGGTGACCTTCCACCTCAACGGCGACGAGATCCACGCCTTCCACGTCCCACCCGCCCACACCGACGGCGACTCGATCGTCCACTTCCGCGGGGCCAACGTCGTCCACATGGGGGATCTCTTCTTCAACGGCGGCTTCCCCTTCGTCGACCTCTCCAGCGGTGGCTCCTTCGACGGCATGATCACAGCCGCGGACCGGGTACTGGGGATGGCCGACGCCGACACCAAGATCATCCCGGGACACGGCCCCCTGGCGGACCGCGGTGACCTCGCCGCCTACCGCGACATGCTCCAGGGGGTCCGGGATGCTATGGCTCCTCTGGTGAAGGCCGGCAAGACCCGAGACGAGGTCATCGCCGCCAAGCCCCTAGGCGCCTTTGACGAAACCTGGGGCAAAGCCTTCATGCCGCTGGACGTCTTCACCGGCATCCTGTTCGACAGCCTGTCCGCTCCCTGAGGGGGGCGATCTCGTCCCCCGACCCTGGACTTCCAGCGGAAGAAGCGTGTAATTTTTTAAGGCCTCATCAACACAGCAACAATCTTGAAGAAATTTCCGCCAGGAACTCCCATCGGAGTCCCTGCACCGCCCGCCGGCCAGGGCCGGCAGGCTCCAAGGAGCGCTGAAATGCCGTCCTTCGCACGTCGTGTGTCGTTCCCCGTCGCCTTGATCGCTTTGGTGGGCCTGTTGGCCGCCGCCGGCCTACACGCCCAGAGCCAGGCCACCACCGGAGTCCTCGAAGGTACGGTGACCGACGGGTCCGGCGACCCCCTCCCCGGGGTCTCCGTGACCCTCGCCAACACCGCGACGGGCTACGAAAAAGCCCTGATCACCGACGAGCGGGGACGCTTCCGCGGCGTCCTGCTTCCCCTCGGGCCCTACGAAGCCCGTGCCCAGCTGGACGGTTTCGCTCCGCTGGTCCGCGGCGGTCTCCAACTGACCCTCGGTGCGACCCTCAGCCTCCGCCTGACCCTGAAGCCGCAGGCGGCTGGGGACCAGGTCGTCGACGAAATCACCGTCATCGCCGAAGCGCCCCTGATCGAAACCTCCAGCCCCCAGAACACCGTCAAGATCGGCCGCGAGACCCTCGAAGGCATCCCCAACAACGGCCGGGACTTCCTCGAGCTCACCAAGCTCACCCCCGGGGTCGCCGTCGTCCAGGGCCCCGACGGAGAAGAGGTCACGGTAAACGGGCAGCGGGGTATCCAGAACAACATCCAGGTGGACGGCGCCGATTTCAACAACCCGTTCTTCGGCGAACAGCGGGGGGGCCAGCGCCCGGCCTTCACCTTCAACCTCGACGCCGTCCAGGAGTTCGTGGTTATCGCCGACGGCGCCCCGGCGGAGTTCGGCCGCGCCTCCTCCGGCTTCATCAGCGTGGTCACCAAGTCGGGCACCAACGACACCCGCGGCACCGCCCATCTTTTCTACAAGGACGATTCCCTCTCGACCGAGGCGGAACGGGCCGACGGCAGCCGCGAGCCCAAATTCGATTTCGACCAGTCCCAGGTGGGCTTCACCCTCGGCGGTCCCGTCCGCGAGAGCGAGCTTTTCTACTTCACGGCCGTCGACTTCCAGGACGGCAACCAGACCAAACAGCGGGACCCGGGCCGCATCGAGCAGCGGGTGGTAGACGCCTTCGCCGCCCTCGGCGCACCCAACCAGAATGCCCCCATCGCCCGCACCAACGACGCCTTCGTCTTCCTAGGCAAGCTCGACTGGCAGGCCACGGGCAACAACCTGGTGACCGCCCGCTTCAACTACACCGACGCGGAGCAGGAGAACGGCACCTTCGACGTCGACTCCTGGGGC
>JBCDIS010000028.1:0-52801 GCA_038748685.1 Acidobacteriota bacterium
CCCGCGACGACCGGTACACAGCCGCGGCGCCGCTATCCCAAACCCAAGTACTGACCCCATGATCGGGGCAACGCCTCGATGACGGGACAGCGATGGCCCGCGCTCAAAATACGACGCATCATCGATTCCAACCACCCACGCGTCCGACCCACCCGGGTGGAGAAAGGCCGAACATGACCCCCACCGACGTCCAGGCCCCAGCGGCCCCAGCGATCACCGAAGATCCCCAAACGCCCGCAACCGGCCTGGCCGATATTCAGAACACGCAGGACGAGCGCAACATCGCCATCGACAAGGTCGGTGTCAAGAACATCCGCTATCCCATCGTCGTGGCGGACCGGTCCAACGGTCCCCAGAACACGGTCGGGAACGTCAACATGTACGTGGATCTGCCACACCACTTCAAGGGCACCCACATGAGCCGGTTCCTGGAGGTGCTCAGCGAGCACCACGGGGCCGTCAGCGTCGAGCAAATCCCCAACATCCTCGACGCCATGCTCGATCGCCTCGACGCCGAGACCGCCCACTTCTCGGTGGACTTCACCTACTTCATCAAGAAGAAGGCGCCGGTCACCGGGGCCGAAGGGCTGATGGGCTACGAGTGCAGCTTCGAGGCCTCCCGCGGACGGGAGAACGACTTCATCCTCTCGGTCCAGGTTCCGGTGACCACCCTATGCCCCTGCTCCAAGGAGATCAGCGCCCGGGGCGCCCACAACCAGCGGGGTAACGTCGACGTCCGGGTCCGCTTCGACGACCTGGTCTGGATCGAGGACATCATCGAGATGGCCGAGGCGTCCGCCAGCTGCGCCCTCTTCCCCATCCTCAAACGCCCCGACGAAAAGTGGGTCACGGAAACCGCCTACGACAACCCCCGCTTCGTCGAAGACATGGTGCGGGAAGTCACCCTCAGGCTCCAGGCCGACGAGCGGATCCGCTGGTTCGAGGTCCAGGTCGAGAACTTCGAGTCGATCCACGCCCACAACGCCTACGCCATGGTGGAACGCTGGGTCGACCGCGGCTGAAGCTGCGTCGACCAAGGGCCCTAGGGTTTACGGTCATAGCCCTGAAGATGCTGGTCGTAGGCCCAGATGAAGACCCGCCGGTGGCGGTGCCGCCGGCAGTTCTGCTCGAAAACCTGGATGATCGACAGGTCACCGAACCCTAGGCCCCGCATGGCCTCCTCCGGAAATCTGCCGATCCAGTCTCTGACCTCCTCGGCGTCTGGGGTGGGTGTCGGTGTCCACGGAGCTTCTCCACTGAGCGCCTTCTCCACCTGATCGACGAAAACCTCGGCGGCCCGGCGGCGCCCGCGCCCATTCGCGACCTGGCCGATGTGATTGCCCGTTTCCAGGATCACCACCATCGGCAGCAGAAGGGTCACCCCCTCCCGCAAGAAGCCTTGAAGCTCGGAAACGGCTTGCCCTCGGTCCTGGGCCCGGCCTGGAACGTCGAGGAGGTTGCAAAGGACCGTGGTGTCGACGACGGCGATGGTCAAGAAGCCGTCACCTGTCGCTCAAGACCCCGAAGCCACTCCAGCGCCTGGTTCCGTCTGTCCTTTTCAGTCTGACGATCCTTGAGGTAGTCCTCGATCCTTCCCGCCGCCATCGAACGTCCCAGTGGGCCGAGTGCCAGAAGGCGGGCGTAATCAGGGAGCTCCTCCAGGCGCGCGAGCCGACTGGCGCCGGTCTCCGGATCCCGGAAACAGTGCACGACATCCGGTATCGCCTCGTCCGGCACGGCGTCGAGAAGGGCCGGGTTGTGCGTCGTCAGTAGGACCCGAAGGCGTCGCTGCTCCGCCACACGGCTGATGTTCCGAAGCAGGGCATCCGCCCGGCTGGGGTGGACCCCGTTGTCCAACTCCTCGATGATGACGAGGGACCCCTGTTCCGACGACAGCAGGGCCGCTGCGACCGCCAGCACCCGCAGCGTGCCGTCCGACAGGTTCGGGGCGTCCCAAGTTCGAGCGCTGCCTCCGAAGGATTCTTCGAGCTGGACCATCACCTCCGCCCGGGCGGTTTCGATGAAGTCGATGTCGCGGATTTCCTGCTCCGGCAGGTCACGGATGAATTCGAGGATCTCGGCCTTCCTATCCTGGCCCCGACACAGATCGAAGAGCACGCTGGAAAGATTGGCGCCGTCGCCCTTGAGCCGTCGCTCCGACTTGAAGCTGTACTGGCGCATGCGTCTCGGGCTCGGATCCAGAAAGAGGATCCGCTCCAAATCCCGCCGCAGCTGCTCTACGGTCGCCGGAATCTCCTTCTGAGCTCGGGTGTGGCCCTTGCCGAAACGAGCCGGTGTCGCAAGCTGCGTGAAGACCGCCTGCTGATCGGTGCAGGCGATCTTGGGCTTCACACCCCCCCTGGCGAAGTTGTTGTACTGAACCTTGATGTCGTGACCGTAGACGTCCGCGGGGGCGTCGACGGAATACAAAGGCACCGCTTCTTGGGGATCGTCGATCCGCTCATCCACGATCCGCAGTCCATCGTCCGAGACGGAGATCCTGATCGAGAATCGATTCCAGGCTCGCTCTTCGGTGCGAAGGCCGAGGCCGAAGGTGCCCTTGCCGGGGGCCGCCAGCGTCGCGACGGTGCCGCGGATCAGTTGGTCGTCGCCCTGGACATCCCCCATGATGTCGTCGAGCCGGCGACCGCTCGCTAGCCAGGACAGGAATCGGATCGCCTCGATCGCATTGCTCTTGCCGGAAGCGTTCGCGCCGATCAAGAGCGTCAGCGGAGCCAGGGACAGGCTAGCGTCCCTGTAGCTCTTGAACCCCTTGATCTGGATACTGGAAATCACGTCAACCTCGATTCGGCAGAAGCCTACGCCCTTTACTCATATCTTATCGTCGACAGACATTTTCCATCCGTTGACGACGATTTCTGTCCATCGGTGACGAGACCTGCCGCGCGCAAGAGGGGACCCATCAAGCCACCTCAGACCCACGGGAGGTGAAAGCAGTAGCCAAGGACGCCGGAGAGCGACGGGCGGGAGGATCAGCCTTCGGGCTCGATCGGGTGCTCGCGGAGGAAGGTGGCGAAGCGCTCCAGGTGGGCGGTGCCTTCCTCCCGGCCCATGGCCACCACGAGGTCGAAGAGGGGCGGTCCGGCCTTCTCGCCGGACATCGCCAGGCGGGTCGGGTGGATGAGGAAACCCGCCTTGACCTCGCTTTCCTCCGCCAGCTGACGCAGGGCGGCGTCGGTGGCCTCGACGGTGTAGTCGTCCAGGGCCCGGTAGCGGCGGGCGAGCTCGTCCAGCAGATCCGGCAGGGCCGACTGCTTGCGGAACTTCACGGTCCGCTCGGGGTCATAGGGGATGACGTCGAGGAAGTAGGGGACCACCGCGGGCGCCAGCTCCTTCAGATCCTTGGCCCGCTGGCGGTGGAGGTCGACGGCGGTGCGCAGCCGATCCACGTCGACCTCCGAGAGCCCCACCTCGGCTAGGAAGGGCTCCAAATGCCCCAGGATCCCGTCGAGGGTGAGCCGCGACATGTAGTGGGCGTTCATCCACTTCAGCTTGTCGACGTCGAAGATCGACGCCGTGCGGCCGAGGCGCTCGGCGGTGAAGGCGTCCACCATCTCCGCCCGTTCCATCAGCTCCCGGTCGTCCCCCGGCGACCAGCCGAGGAGCGCCAGGTAGTTGTAGAGGGCCTGGGGTACGACGCCCTGGTCGCGGAACTCCTCCACCGACGTGGCGCCGGTACGCTTCGAGAGGCGTTTCTTGTCCGACCCGAGGATCATCGGCAGGTGACCGAAGGCCGGAACGGTGTCCCCCAGGGCGCGGAACAGGCCGATGTGCTTCGGGGTGTTGGAGAGGTGATCCTCCCCCCGCAGGACGTGGGTAATACCCATGTCCATGTCGTCGCAGACCACCGAGAGGTGGTAGGTCGGGGAACCGTCGGAGCGCAAAATCACGAAGTCGTCCAGCGATTCGGCGGGGAAGGTCACGGCGCCGCGGACGATGTCGTCCACCACGATGGCCTCGTCGGGCATGCGGAAGCGCACCACGTGGGGCTCCCCCGCTTCGAGCCGCTCCTCCACCTCGCGGCGGGACGGCTGCTCGAAGGCGGTCCGATAGCGGTAGGAGTCACCGCGGCCGAGGATCTCGGACCGCTTGGCCTCGAGCTCTTCGGGGGTGCGGAAGCAGTGGTACGCCTTGCCTTCCGCCAACAGCCGAAGGGCGGCGGCGCGGTGGGCGTCCTCCCGCTCGCTCTGTAGGAAAGGGCCTTCGTCGAACTGGACCCCGAGCCAGCCCAGGGCGTCGACGATCTGCCGGGTCATGGCGTCGTCGGACCGGGCCTTGTCAGTGTCCTCGATGCGCAGCACGTGGGCGCCGCCCAGGCTTTGGCGTAGCAGCTCGTTGTAGATCGCCGTCCGCGCGCCTCCGACATGCAAGAAACCGGTGGGGGAGGGCGCGAAGCGTACGCGAACGGGTCCGCGAGTCTCGGTGGCCATGTGGGGGTCCTCGGTTCGTGATGGCCGCCGGGGGCCGAAAGGATCGGCGAAACCGTAACACGGCCCCGAAGGCGGCTCAAGCCGACGAAAAAGGGGGATTTCGGGCTTTGACTCGACGAACGTCGGCGAGTAGAATTCGCGTCCTCCGGGAGAGGTGCTGGAGTGGCCGAACAGGGCTGCCTGCTAAGCAGTTGTCGGGGGTAACTTCGACCGAGGGTTCGAATCCCTCCCTCTCCGCCATCCCCCCTTGGCTCCCCACTCCCCCACGGGCCTCGGCCTTTCCCCTTTTCCCGACCTCCTCAGTTAGACCGAAACGCCCCGAAGATCCCCCGGGCGAGACCGGCTTCGGCGGGTTATGCTTCGGTCATCCGAGTCGATGTCGCCGCCCCACCGGTCCGCCCGGCGCGCCCCGCTGCGCACCCCGTCGGCCGATTCGGGCGCCCCCAGCTTCGCCGCACCCGCCGCGGGCCGCAGGCCCCGAGGAGAGATCTGAGGATGTCCGAGACGAAAACCGATCGCATCGCCATCGACACCATCCGCTTTCTGGCGGTCGACATGGTCGAGAAGGCCCGGAGCGGCCACCCCGGCGCCCCCATGGGTCAGGCGCCCCTCGCCTACTGGCTGTGGACACGCCACCTCCGCCACCATCCGGCGGATCCGCAGTGGCCTAACCGCGACCGCTTCGTGCTGTCCTGCGGACACGCGTCGGCGCTGCTGTATTCACTCCTCCACCTTGCGGGCTACGACCTGCCCATGGAGGAGATCAAGAACTTCCGCCAGCTCGGCTCGAAGACCCCGGGCCATCCCGAATTCCACCTGACCCCGGGGGTCGAGACCACCACCGGCCCCCTTGGGCAGGGCCTGTCCAACGCCGTCGGCATGGCCATCGCGGAGCGCTACCTGGCGGCCCACTTCAACCGCCCGGGCTTCGACGTGGTCGACCACACGACTTGGGTGCTGGCCAGCGACGGCGACGTCATGGAGGGGGTCGCGGCGGAAGCATCGTCCCTGGCGGGGCACCTGGGCCTTGGCAAGCTGAACGTCTTCTACGACGCCAACGAAATCTCCATCGACGGCTCCACCGAGCTCGCCTTCACCGAGGACGTGGCCAAGCGCTACGAAGCCTACGGCTGGCACATCCTCCACATCGACGACGTTGAAGATCTCGCCGCCGTCGACGCCGCGATGACGGCCGCCAAGGCGGAGACAGCCCGGCCGACCCTCGTGGTGACCCGCACCCACATCGGCTTCGGCAGCCCCAACAAGCAGGACACCGCCGGCGCCCACGGGTCCCCCCTGGGTGGCAACGAGGTGAAGGCCACGAAGGAGAATCTCGGCTGGCCCCTGGAGCCGACCTTCCTCGTCCCCGACGAAACCCGGGCGGCCTTCGCAGCCGCCGCCGAGCGTGGAGCCGAAGCCGCAGCCGACTGGAACCGGCGGTTCGAGTCCTACCGCGAAGCCCACCCCGAGCTGGCGGCCCGTTTCGAGGCCTGGGGCCGAGGCGAGCTGGGGGACCAATGGCGTTCCAAGCTGCCCCGGTTCGGCCCCGAGGACGGCCCCATCGCCACCCGCGCCGTCTCCGGCAAGGTGCTCCACGCGGTGGCCGACGACCTGCCCCAGCTGATCGGCGGCTCCGCCGACCTCGCGCCGTCCAACAACACGTTCATCAAAGGACGCCCGGTCCACGACCGGGAGACCCCCGGAGGCGGAAACTTCCACTTCGGCGTCCGCGAGCACGCCATGGGGGCGGCCCTCAACGGCATGGCCCTCTCCGGGATGCTTCGCCCCTACGGCGGCACGTTCCTGATCTTTTGCGACTACATGAGGCCGTCGGTGCGCCTGGCGGCCCTGATGGAGCTGCCGTCGATCTTCGTGTTCACCCACGATTCCATCTTCCTCGGCGAGGACGGCCCCACCCACCAGCCCATCAGCCAGCTGATGGGGCTGCGGACCATCCCCGGCCTGCTGACCCTCCGGCCCGCCGACGCCAACGAGACGGTGGCGGCGTGGAAGGTGGTTCTGGAACACGGGAATCGCCCCAGCGCCCTGGTGCTCACCCGCCAGAAGCTGCCGGTGCTCACCGATCCGGACCGGGCCCTCGAAGGGGTCGCCCGGGGCGCGTATGTGGTGGCGGACGCCGACGATCCCCAGGTGCTACTGCTAGCCACCGGCTCCGAGGTCGCCCTGGCCTTGGACGCCCATCGCCAGCTGGCAGCGGAGGGGATCGCCACCCGGGTGGTCAGCATGCCCTGCTGGAGCCTCTTCGACGCCCAGGACGCGGAGTACCGCGAGTCGGTGCTGCCGACGTCCGTCCGCAAACGCCTGGCGATCGAGGCGGGAACCTCCCTCGGCTGGCACAAGTACGTGGGGCTCGACGGCGACGTCCAGTGCCAGGACGGCTTCGGCGCCTCGGCGCCCGGGGGTGACCTGGCCCGCCACTTCGGTTTCACGGTCGACGAGACCGTCCGCCGAGTCAAGGCATTGCTCTGAATCGCCGCGGCCGGGCCGCCCCGTGGCAGCAGGGCGGCCCACCTCCCGCGACGGTCCACCGCCCGCAACGATCCACTGCGTCGGGCTGACTTGACGGGTTCCCCAGCGGATTCTATGCTTTTAGAGCATGAAAACTCGGCAACCCCTCTCCCCCTCTAGACTTCAGATGCTCGGGGCTGAATACTCTAAAGCCCGTGTCGGTGAGCGTTTCTCAAGACCATGCTTCGAGCTTCCCTCCCTCGGGGAGCTCAGTGATTTCGAATCGGGCGGCGTCGGCTTGGCCGCGACCCTAGGCGTCCCAAGGGGAATTCCCAGCCGTGTCCACGCACGCTGGACCCCGGCGGACGGCCCCGCGGTCCTCCCCCTGGTGGCCGACGCCGCCCGATTCGATCTTGGCGGCGGCGCTCCGGGGCGTCTCGGCGGGACTCGGGGCGACGGGCCGCGCCGTTGAACCCGGGGCCCGTGCAGTGGCGGAGGGAGTGGGATTCGAACCCACGGACCGCGTTAACGGTCAACGGTTTTCAAGACCGCCGCTTTCGACCACTCAGCCATCCCTCCGCGGGTGGGCCACCGACGTCGCGGCGAGGCGCCGGGAAGAGCTTAACCCGCCGCCTCGATTCGCTCCAAGCCCCCGAGGTAGGGTCGCAGGGCCGCCGGCATCTCCACCGAGCCGTCCGCGCGCTGATAGTTCTCGAGAATCGCGATCAGGGTCCTGCCCACCGCGAGGCCCGAACCGTTCAGGGTGTGGACGAGCCGAGGCTTACCTCCCCCCGTCGGCCGATAGCGCAGATGGGCGCGGCGGGCCTGGAAATCGCCGCAGTTGGAGCACGAGGAAATTTCGCGGTATGTCGACTGGCCCGGCAGCCAGACTTCGAGATCGTAGGTCTTGGTCGCAGAGAACCCCATGTCGCCGGTGGACAGGGTCATGGTGCGGTAGGGCAGCTCCAGGCGCTGCAGCACGGTCTCGGCGTGGCGCGTCAGCTCCTCCAGGGCGTCGAAGCTGCGTTCCGGGGTCGTCAGCTGCACCAGCTCCACTTTGTTGAATTGATGCTGCCGGATCAGGCCCCGGACGTCCTTACCGTACGACCCGGCCTCCGCCCGAAAGCACGGCGTGAAAGCCGTGTATCGGCGGGGGAGGTCCGCCTCTTCGAGGATCTCACCCCGGTGCAGGTTGGTGAGGGGCGCCTCGGAGGTGGGGATCAGGAAATGCCCCGAGGGCTCGACCCGAAACAGATCGTCCTCGAACTTGGGCAGCTGACCCACCCCCACCAGAACCTCCGGATTGACCAGAAGCGGCAACAGGGTTTCGGTATACCCGTGCTCGGTGGTGTGGAGGTCGAGCATGAAGTTGATCAGCGCCCGCTCCAGGCGCGCACCGGCGCCGAAGTAGGTGGTGAATCGGGCTCCGGCGAGCTTCGCCCCGCGCTCGAAATCGAGGATCCCCAGCTCCGGTCCCAGGTCCCAATGGGCCTTGGGCTCGAAATCGAACGACGGCGGATCCCCCACCCGGCGCTCTTCACGGTTGGCGCTCTCGTCGGCGCCCTCCGGAACCGACCCGTGGGGAAGGTTGGGGAAGGTCAGCTCCTCGCGGTCGAGCTCCGCTTCGAGCTCCTCGAGACGCTTCGACAGCCCCTCCAGCTCCCCCTTGAGGGTCGCCACCTCGGCGATCTGGGCGCTGGCGTCGCCGCCCTCCCGCTTCACCTGGCCGATGGCCTTCGAAGCCTCGTTTCGGCGGCGCTTCAAGTCCTCCACCGCCACGATGCCGGAGCGGCGCTCGGCGTCGAGGGTGAGCCACTGGTCGAGGGTTTCGGGATCGTGGCCGCGGGTGCCGAGCAGTCGGCGAACGCGGTCGGCGTCGTTGCGCAGGGTGTCTCGGGAAATCATGGGAGGCAGTCTAACCACGGTCCCCAGGGGCGTCAATGCGCTGTCCAGGGGGCGCGACGGATAAGATCGCGGACGTGATGACGCCCCCGCGCAAAGCCGCCGTGAGCGTGACGTCCGCCGCAGCGGCGTCGTCCCACGACGGGCCCGCCGACTCCCGAAAACGGGGCGGCGGCAACCGGTTCGACGACGTCCAGGCGACCCTGCTCCCCCTGGCCGCCTGGCTCGCCATGGCCTCCCTGGCGGCCGCCCGGGTGGATCCCGCGGAAGCCGCCGAAGCGGGGTTTCTGGGCCTCCTCGCCGCCGGGGTCCTGGCCGCCGTCGCCGCCCTCGGTCGACTCGGGGGGGAGGGCTCGACTCCGTGGCTCGGGGGCGCGCACCACGTCACCTGGGCCGCGGCGATGCTCGCCCTAGGGTGCCTTTGGTTGCTGCACCACGGCCCCCAGCGAGGCGCCGCCCTGGTGCTCGTGCTCGGCATCGCCCTTTTCGAGGCCGCCCGCAGGGCATGGACCGGCACCGCCTCCCCGAGGTGGACCATTCCCGTCGCCCTCGGGTGGCAACTCCTGATGCGCGGCGACCTGCTCCTGCCGCCGCTGCTGGACGCCCGCACCCTGGTGAGCCTCGTCGCCCTGCCGGTGGCCGCCGCCCTCGGGGTCACAGCCCTCGCGGACCGCTTCGGTCCCCGCCGCGGCCTGACGGCGGGGGCGGCCGCCATGCTGCTGGCACCGGGACTCAACGTCACCGTCACCCTGGGTCTGCTGGCCCTGGCGGCGGGGGCCCGACTCGGCACCGCGGCCGAACCCCGGTGGCGGCGGGCCGCCGCCGCTGTGCTCCTGCTGCTTCCGGTGCTGTGGTCGTGGCGTCTGGGAACCGTGTTCTTCGCCTGCGGTTTGACCCTGGCCCTGGTGGGCCCGGGCGGAGCGCTTCCGAGGTACCGGGGCCCGCTGGCCCTCGCCCCGCCGGCCGTCGCCTTGGCTGCGACGCTGCTGACCCTACCCGCCGGCGGAACCGCCCCCCCGGCGCTTATGGTGCTCGCGTTGATGCCGGCGGCCCTGCTGACGAAGAGCCCCTTCCTCGCCCTGGCGGGGGCCGGGGCGACGGTGGCGTCGACGGTCGCCTTCGGCGACATCGAGGCGGCGATCGGGGCCGTCGGACTCCTGGCCGTAGCGACGCCCCAGCGGGGGGACGTGGGACGCCTCCAGCGCCTCTGGCTAGGGGCCGCCGCCGCCGCGGTGACCCTCCTCGCCGCCTACCCCTGGCTGCGGCAGGATCCGCTCCCGAGCTTTCCCGCCGGCCTCGGCCATCCCCCGTGGATCCTGCTAGCGGCCGCCGTGCTGGCGGTGCCCGTCGTCGGGAAGGTCCTCGCCGCCGTGCCCCGCCGCCCCCCCTGGCTCGAAACGGCCGTGATTGTCGCCGTCATCGGCGCGCTGGCGGTGCCGGCCCTGCCGGCCCCGGGGGTCGTGGTTCTCGATCGCCAGCCCCGCCTCCTCACCGCCGACGCCCCCCGCTGGCAGGGGACCCTCCCCCAAACGGCACCGGGGGACGCGCCCGCCGCCGGGGGCATCTCCTCGGTGGTGATCGACAGCACCCTGATCCACGCCCACCGGCTCGTGGCCGACACCCCCGTGGCCCGGGTGGTGCTGGTGGACGCCGACGACCGTAAGATCACCGAGTGGCGCCTACTGGTGGGTCGCGACACCGGCGAATGGGCCGCCCGGCGGCCTGACGTGGCCCGCAAGGACGGCTTCGTGGCTCCCCCGCCGTGGCTCCATCGCCTGTCGGCGGACGGAACCTTCTTCGGCCAGCGCTACCGCACGGCGCTGACGCCGCCGCGGCAGGGCCCCGGCCACCGGCTGATCCTGCGGCGGATGGACGAGCTACCGCCGGAGGTCCAGATCCTGGTCCACCGGGTGGAGGTGCGGTGAACCGGCTCGGCGGACCTTGGCTGCAGCTCGCCGTCCTGGGGGGCGCGTCGGCAGCGGCGATCCACGCCCTCTGGCCCCTCGTAGGTCGTGGCGACGACCCCCTCCGTGGCACCGTCGCGATCCTGCCGGCGGTGGCCCTCGCCTACCGCTGGCTCGACCACCGTCTCGGCCGGACCCCGGCGTCCCGCTCTACGCCGACCCGTTCGCCAGGAGCCTTCTGGCCCGCAGCGTTCCTGGCGCTGACGGCACCGTTTCGCCAGGCCCTGGGGCTCGACGGAACGGACCGCCTCTGGGCCGCCGCCCTCGGCCTCCTCCTCCTGGCGGCGACGGTCCGCAGGCTGCCGGCCCTCAGGCGGCGCCTCGGGGACGGCTCCGCCCGCCGTCCGGACCTCGCATTCTTCGCCCTGCCGCTGATCGTCTACCTCGCGATCCAGCCCTGGTCCCTCGCCAACCGGCCGCCGGACGGGGACGAGCCCTACTACCTCCTGCTGGCCCACAGCCTGGCCTACGACTTCGACACGGACCTCACCAACAACTACGGCGAGGAGCATTGGCGGCGCTTCATGGACCGCGCCATCGAGCCCCAGCTCGGGGATCCCACCGGCCCCGGCGGCGAGGTCCGTTCCCGCCACAACGCCCTCCTTCCCCTGGCGCTGGCGCCGGCCTACCGCCTCGCCGGGCGGCCCGGGGCGACGGCGATGATGGCCCTCTTGACCGCCGCCCTGGCTTGGATGTTCCTCCGCCTGGCGGGGCGCTACGGACCAACGAGGGGCGGAACCGGGCCCCCTTCGGGGCTTCTGCTGGCTTGGTTCGTCTTCGCCTTCGCGCCGCCGCTGAGCCTCTACAGCTACCAGGTGTGGATCGAAGTGCCCGCCGCCCTCCTGCTGGTGACGTCCCTCGACGCCCTACTGGCCCTCCGGGACCGGGCGGGGGCCGGGAGCCACCGGCCGCGGGTGCGGGATCTGGTGGCCGCCACCCTTCCCCTCGCGCTCCTGCCGCTGCTCAAGGCCAGGCTCTTCCTGGTCGCCCTGCCGGTGGTGATCCTCGCATTCCGCCACCTGCGGCTCGGCTGGCAAAGACGGACGGCCCTTCTGGCCCTGCCGGTGCTGGCGGCCGGCGCTTTGATGGTCTACAACCAGCTCCGCTACGGCAACCCGTTCAAAATGTACGGCTGGGCCGACTTCGAAACCCTCGCCAGTCCCCCGGCGGACTACCTGCGGGGCCTGTCCGGCATGTTCTACGACTGCGCCTTCGGCCTGTTCGCCGGCGGCCCGCTATGGCTGCTCTTGATCCCGGGCCTGTGGCTGGTGCTTCGCCGGGGGCGGGGGCTCGCCCTCGACCTGGGGATCCTCACCTTGCCCTACCTTGCGGCGGTGGCCCCGCGGCTCGAATGGTACGGCGGCTGGGCGCCTCCTTTCCGCTATCCCCTGGTGTTCCTTCCCCTCTTCGCCCTCCTGCTGGTGCCGGTGCTCGGCGACCGTCGGCGATGGGGCACCCGGGGCCTGTGGGTGGGTCTCGGAACCGTCACCGCCGCCCTGACGCTCCTGCTCTGGGTCGTGCCGGGCTGGGCCTACAACCTCGCCGACGGCGGCAACCACCTGCTGCACCGAGCCGGCGCCCTGCTGGGGGCCGACGTCGGTCGCCTGTTCCCGAGCGCCGTGCGGGTCCGCACCGCCACTTGGATCTGGCCCCTCGCTTCGCTGGTTCTTGTGCCCTTGGCCCTGTGGTCGGGGCCGAGGCGGCTTTGGGCCCGACGACTCGCGGCCCCCGCAGGCCTCGCCGCCGTGCTCCTCTTCGCCGCCGCCCTCCCCTCCGTCGCCCAGCGGCTACCGACGGTCTGGGTGGAGGTGGAGGACGGCTGGGTCGGCAAGCGGGGGGGAAGCCTGGCGCCCCCCCGCTGGACCCTCCGCCGCCCGCTGCTGCGCTCCGGCTGGCTGGTCCCCGCCCACGGCGGTCTGGTGGTGCCGGTGGTCCCCGGCGGAACCTCCGCTTTGGTCCGCATGACCGGACTGCTCCACGGCCAAGGGGTCGACACGCTGGATATCCTCGTCGGGGAGGTCCATGTCGCCACCTGGCACCTTCCCGACCACGAATGGCAGGAGATCGAGATCGGTCCGGTGGCCTGGCCCGCGGACGCCCCTTTGGTGATTCGGAGTCCCCAGGACGCCCGCATCCAGACCGTGGGGGTGATGGTGGACTACGTGGAGATCGAATGGCATTAGGCGCCGAGGCCGGCATCACCGCCATCGTCCCCACCCTTGGGAGGAGCCCCCACCTTGGACCCTGCCTGCGGGCCCTGGAACTGGAGGTTGGCCGCATCGTGCTGGTGGTGCCCCAAGACACCGCCGACGACCTGGACGCCGGAGCTGTCCCCCAATCGGTGGAGATCTTGGGGACCGCGACCCGCCTCGGTTTCGCCGCCGCCAATAACGTCGCCTGGCGCCACCTTCGGGACGACGACGCCCCTTACCTGGCCCTCGTCAACGACGACGCCGTCGTCGAACCGGGCTGGGGAAGGCGACTCTACGATGTCCTCGAGACCAGGCCGCGGGCGGCGGCCGTCCAGGGCACGAATCTGTCCCTCCATCGCCCCGACCTCGTCGACGGCCGTGGCCTGGGGTGGAACCGCTGGTGGCAAGCGGTCCAGATCGACCACGGGCTCCCGGAGCGGGGTGGGCGGGGGTCCAGCCAAGGGGCGGATCCCGCCTCGGTCTTCGGCGTCTTCGGCGTCTCCGCCACCGCCGCCCTCTACCGCCGCCGGGCCCTCGATGGGGTGGCCGGGTCCGCCGGCCCCTTCGACGAAGCACTCTTCGCCTACTACGAAGACGTCGACCTCGGCTGCAGGCTGCGGGCCGCCGGCTGGCGGGCCTACTCTGAACCGGGGGCTCGCGCCCTGCACGCCGGATCCGTCACCGGCAGGATCCTGCCCCGCGCCGGGCGCCACTTGATCCACGGCAACCGCTACCTGGTGCTGGCCCGCTGGCTGGGGCGCGGCCTGTGGCGACGGCTCCCCCGGGCCGTGGCGCGGGACGCCCTCGACCTCGGCCGTCTCCTTCGGCTTGGCGACGTCGCCGGCGCCGCCGGGGTGGCGGGGGGCCTCGGCCGCGCCCTGCGGCACCTCCCCGCCTACGCCCACTGGGGCCCAGCGAAGCTGGAGGAGTCCGATGTCTGACCGGGCGCCGGTGCTCTCCGCCGTCGTGGTCCACTGGCGCAACGAGGAGCAGCTCGCCCGGCTGCGGGCCGCCTGGCCCGTCGACGACCCCCGCTTCGAGCTGGTGGTGGTGGACAACAGCTCCACCCTCGGGGGTCTGGAGCCGCCGGCGATCCTGGTGGACGATGGACGGAACCTCGGTTTCGGCGGCGGCGTCGCCCGCGGGGTCCAGCGTGCCCGGGGGGCTTGGATCCTGGTGCTCAATCCCGACATCCTCCCCCTTCCCGGCGCCCTCGGGGGTCTCCTCGCCGCCGTCGAAGGGGCGACCCGCGACGGAGACGACTCGAACTCAGGAATCGGGACCGCTGGAATCGTCCCCGCCCTCGAACATCCAGACGGCCGTCCCCAGCACCGCTGGCAGCTCCAGCCCCTACCCACCGCGACCACCCTCCTGCTTCAAACCTTCTTCCTGGCGGGCTCCCGGGGCCCCATTTCGCCGCCCCCAGAAGGCACCGCCATCCAGCAGCCGGCGGCGGCGGCCCTGGCCCTCGACCGGCGGGTCCTCGAAGAGGTCGGGGGCTTCGATCCGTCCTTTTTCCCCGCCTGGTTCGAAGACGTCGACCTGGCCCGCCGCCTCCATCGCGGCGGGCACCGGCTGGAGTATCGGCCGTCGATCCGCTTCCAGCACGACATGGGGGGCTCGGTGCCAGCCCTGGGCTACGGCCCCTTCCTCTGGGTCTACTACCGAAACCTGTGCCGGTACCTGCGCAAGCACCACGGGCCGGCAGCCGCCCTCGCCGCCCGCGGTCTGCTGCCCCTGGGGATGCTGCTGCGCCTGCTGCTGCTGCCGGTCAGGACACCGAAACGGGCCACGGGCCGCCTCGACGCCGCCCGCGGCCTGCTGGCGGTGGCGGCGGGGGCCCTCACCGGCTGGCGACATCCAAGGCCCCTGGTGCGGAGATTTTCGCCGGAGGCCCGGCCTTGACCGCCGAAGCGAACCCGCGGGTGACGGTCTGCGTCGTCACCTACGACTCGGCGGGGGATCTGCCGGGCTGCCTCGCTTCGGTGGCGGCGATTCGGTACCGCCCTCTAGACCTCGTGGTGGTGGACTGCGGCAGCCGCGACGACAGCGTCGCCATCGCCCGGGGGACCGACCTGGGGGATCTTCCGAGGACCGTCGTGCCCCTGGGGGAGAACCGCGGGTTCGCCGGCGGCATGAACGCCGCCCTCGCCAGCGGCGACGCCCCCTTCATCCTCGCCCTCAACCCCGACGCCAGGCCCCGGCCGGACGCCGTGGGCCGGCTGGTGGAGCGGCTTGAAGCCTGCGACGCCGAGGGCCCCCGGGCGGCGGCGGTGACCGGACGGCTGGTGCGCCCCGGCGAGCCCCCCACCCTCGACGCCTGCGGCATGGTGCTGCTGTCGGCCTGGCGCCACCTCGACCGCGGCTCCGGCGAGGACGACCGGGGCCAATACGCCGACGCCGAGCGCGTCTTCGGCGCCACCGGCGCGGCAACCCTCTACCGCCGGCGGGCCCTGGAGGACGTCGCCTTCTCCGGCGGCGAGGTGTTCGACCCGCTCTTCCACTCTTATCGCGAAGACGCCGAGCTGTGTTTCCGCTTCCAGGAGCGGGGCTGGGAGGTGATCTACGAACCGGCGGCGAGCTTCGAGCACCGGCGACGGGTGGTCCCCGCCGGACGCCGGGACCTTCCGGCGGCCATCAACCGCCATTCCCTCAAGAACCGCTACCTGCTGCGGGCCTACCACCAGACCCCGGCGAACTTCCTAAGGACCCTGGCGCCGACCCTGCTGCGGGACGTTCTAGCGCTGGTCTGGGTGCTGGCGATGGAGCGCTCGTCCCTGCCCGCCTACGGCTGGCTGTGGCGCCACCGCCGGCAGATCCTGGAGCGGCGACGCTACCTACAAGGCCGCAGGACCGCACCCGCCGAGCACCTCGAACGCTGGTTCCGGCACAGCGCTTTGCCCCTCGGGGGCAAACGCCGGTTCCGACACCCCGCTTTGCCCCTCGGGGGCTGACGCGTAGAATCCCGCCATGGCGACCTACACTCTGCTCGTGCGCGAACGCTTCGAGGCCTCCCACCACCTCCGCTCCTATCGCGGCGCGCCGGAGCCGGTCCACGGCCACAGCTGGCGGGTCGAGGCGATCCTGGAGGCCGACACCCTGGACGACGAGGGCATGGGCTTCGATTTCGTCGAAGCGCGGCGGCACCTGTCGGAGCTGGCGGGCCGTTTCCACCACAACGACATCAACAGCGTCCCCCCCTTCGACCGGCTCAGCCCCACCACCGAGCACCTGGCCCGCTGGTTCCAGGAGGAGCTCACCCGCCGACTCGACCGCGCCAAGGTGGCGGCGGTGACGGTGTGGGAAGGGCCCGACTGCGCCGCCACCTACCGCCCCTGAGCTCTGGGGACGATCCGTCCTCCGGGGACCTCCGCCGACGGCCCGGGGGCCGCCGTCGATCCCGGCTCGGAATGCGCGGGGGCTCGGGATTGTTGTTAGGGGAACCTGCGGCCGCAGAGCCGAGGCATCCCCTACCCACCCCGGCGGCGGAGCTCCCATGAACGACGACAGCCCCCTTCCCCCCGCGAGCGCCCCTTCCTCGAACGCCACTGAGCCCATCGAGACCGACAACCCCGGATCCCAGCGGGTCCTCCGTTTCACCCTGCCCCCCATCGCCCTCGCCGGCGCCCTCGGCGCGTTCGAGATCGCCCGCAGCCGCTTTCAGAACAGCAACATGTTCGCCCCCTCCCGGTACCCGGCGGGCTGCTGGGATCCAGCGGAAGAGCACGGCCTCCGGGTCGAAGACATCTACTTCGACAGCGAAGACGGCACCCGCCTCCACGGCTGGTGGATTCCCCATCGGAATCCCAGGACCACCCTCGTCTACTGCCACGGCAACTCCGGCAGCATCGCGGAGCGGGTGGAGATCTTCTCCCACCTCCAGCGCCGCCTGCGGGTGGACCTCTTCGCCTTCGACTACCGCGGCTACGGCCGCAGCGACGGCACGCCGAGTGAGAAGGGCCTCTTCGCCGATGTCCGCGCCGCACTCGACTGGGTGGTGGCGGAGCGCGGGGTGGCGACGGGCGACCTTCTGCTCTTCGGCCACTCCCTAGGCGGGGCGGTGGCCATCGACGGCGCCCTCCATCGACCGGTGGCGGGGCTCGTGGTGCAGTCCAGCTTCACCCAGGTGCGGGACATGGCGCGGCACCGCTTCCCCGACCTCCCCGTCCACCTGATCGCCCGCAACGCTTTCCGCAGCGTCGAAAAGGTGCAGCACCTCAAGATGCCCAAGATGTTCATCCACGGCACCGCCGATTCGACGGTTCCCTTCGAGCACGGCCGGGCCCTCTTCACCACCGCCTCGGACCCGAAACGATGGTTCGAGGTGGAAGGGGCCAGCCACAACGACCTCCACGAGCACCGCACGGATCGCTACTTCCGGCGCCTGAACCGCTTCCGCCGGGACTGCCTACGACGACGAGCCCAGCAGCTCTAGACGCAGCCGCTCCAGCCGCTCCCACATCTCCCGGCCGGAGGAGGAGCGGCGACGGCGGTCGAGGGCGAGCTCGTCGTCGAAGAAGGCCGCGAGGGGCTCCGGGCACCCCGGCAGGTGGTCCCGGAGGCTCCGAACCTCGCCGCCGCGGATCTCCGCCAGCACGGCCCCCCAGTCCCGTCCGAGGAACAGGTTTTTGGCGGTGAGGGCCTCCCAGAGCACCACCGCCAGGCTCCACAGATCAAAGGACGGCTCCGGCCTCGCCCCCGAAGCGGCCTCCGGCGAGAGGTAGGGCACCGTGCCCATGATCTGCCCGGTGCGGGTGCGGGACGGACCCGAGGCGTCCGCCAGCTGGGCGTTGGCGAGGCCGGGGTCATAGGCCAGGTGCATGCCGCTGTCGGGCCGCTGCCGCAGGTCGTGCTGGATGCGGGCGATGCCGAAATCCAGCAGCTTGGCGTAGCCCTCTTCGGTGTAGCCGATGTTGCTCGGCTTGACGTCGCGGTGGAGGATGCCCGCGGCGTGGATCTTGTGCAGCGCCAGCGCCACGGTCTGACCGGTCTCGATGGCGACGAGGGGCTCCAACCGCCCCTCCGCCAGCTGATCGCCGAGGGTACCGCCGGGGAGTAGCTCCAGGAGGATCATCGGGACCCCCCGCCAGGTCTCGATGCCGTAGATCGCCGCCAGCCCCTGGTGGGTGACGTTGGCGGCGGCGCGGGCCTCGTGGTGCAGACGCACCGCCGCCTCCGGCGCCACCCGCGGCAGGGTCTTGATGGCGAGGGGCCGACCCAGGCGCAGGTCGGTTCCGCGGTACACCACCGCCATCCCGCCGGTGCCGAGGCGTTTCTCGAAGCGGAACTGACCGTTGAGCACGTAGGGCACCGACGCGGGTTCCAGCTCGAAGTCGCATTGGGGACAGTTCCCCTCGGCCCGGGGGAGGATCCGGGAGCAAACCAGGCATTCCCCCGCGGCCGCCCGCCGCTCCTCCGCCACCCCCACAACCCTCGACGCTCCGTCCCCCGCCGGGGCCTGATCCTTGAGGGCCAGCACCTCCATCACCAGGCCGGCAGCGGAGCACACCGCCTGGAGCATTTCCCGATCTTCCTTCAGGAACGGAAGCTCGCTTTTCTTACCCCCTAGGACCAGGATGCCGATGAGCTCGCCGTCCAGGGCGTAGGCGGGGGCGATCATCGACACCCGGCTGTCCACCAGCCAGTGCCGTTCGTCCTCTTCGAGCCCGAGCACCTCCGGGCCGCGGGCGTCGAAGTTGATCTCCAGCGGCTCCTGGTGACCCTGCACTAGGGTCGCCAACTTCGAAGCCAGGTCGAGGGGCCGCACCTGCTCCAGGGGATCGATGAAGCGGCCCACCTTCGGATCCTGGGTGAGC
This sequence comes from Acidobacteriota bacterium, assembly GCA_038748685.1. GTDB lineage: Bacteria > Acidobacteriota > Thermoanaerobaculia > Multivoradales > J023 > JAUIJL01. The sequence goes on from JBCDIS010000028.1 coordinate 18,795, forward strand.
AGGGCCACCCGGTCCAGGTGCAGCGCCAGGTCCACCCCCTGGCCGACGAGGCGGGACAGCTCCCCGAGGTTGCGGGTGCCCCGCACCTGGTCCGCCAGCTCGGTCAGGACCCGGCGGGCGTCGTAGCGGTCACGGAAGAACCGCCGGTCCACGGCGTCGAGGATCGGCTCCCGGAACCGCATGAAGAGGACGCCGAGGGCGGTGGCGACCAACAGCGTCAAGCCCTGGGCGCCCGAAGCGAGCTCCACCAGCGTCTCGTGACGCTGGCTCCAGAGGAAGACGATCAGGAAGACGAAGGGGGTAAGCCCGAGGGCGGAGGCGGAGGATCTTGCAAGGAGGTGTTGCACAGCGCTTCGTGCCATGAGCCGCACATCGAGCACGTTGTGTGCGAGCACGGCGTAGGTGGTTAGGAAGGGTACCGTGAGTAGGAGTAGATTTCCGGCCAGAATGAAACGTGCTTGAAAGACCGGATAGCTCCGAAGCATCGCGAGGTAGCGAGGAAAGAGGACGTCCATCGTGATAAGCAAAAACGGCAGCCCCATTCCGACAACCAAAGCGAGGACAACCAGCTTTCCACGCCGATGCTCGGCACCCTGGGCTCTGTCCTGTTTGTAGGCCAGCGCGCAGATCGCGAGAAACATGAGCGGAGCCAGCGGATACCACTTCCACTCTTGAAGACCGGCAAACCACTCTAGGAAGGGCATCAGTGGTTCTGAGTGGAAGAAGCGAATGATCCGAACCTGGCCGATCGAGAAGGCGCCTATTCCTACTAGAAGCGAAGTCTTGGTCATCCAGCCGAAAACGCGAGAAGCCAAGAACGGTACCGGAACATCCGGGAAAGCTCCGGCAAACCGCCAAAGGAAGAACGCAAGAAACGTTTCGGTATAGGTGCCCAGAAGAATAGCCGCGACCGATCCGAGCGCACCGTCCGGGGAAATCGAAGCAGCTGCTGGGTAGCTGACATACGCGTTGGCCGTCAGAAGCCAAGAAATACCCAATAGTTCAGCCCGGCGGTCCCGTCCACCGCGAATGAACAAGAACGCCCCCATGGACCCGAAAGCCGCCACCATCAATGCGTTCATCCAGGCACCGGGATCGAACCGGGCAGGGAAAAAGACGGCTACAGTGCTGTACGCCACCAATGCCAGGACACACTTGGCGATCGAGATCCAGGCGACCCCTCGATCCCATCCCGAGAGAACCCGGCGCAACCTGCCGGCCCTCGGGGAACTCCAGGGTGTTTTCGGTGGCTGGGCCAACGCAATCGCCAGGATCTAAGGAAAGTTCTTGTTCGGTTCTGGGCAGTGGTCCGTCTTCGAAACGATCTGAACCCGCGGAACCGCGATGCGAACGTCCGCCTCCTCGATGACGGTACGCGCATCTTTGACCGCGAGGGACGCGGCCACCCGTCCGATCAGACGGACTCGCTCCAACACCTGGACCGCGTCAGTACCCCAAGTCTCTTGAACACGACGGGTCAGCACAAGGTTTTCCATCACAGCCACCAGGACACGGCAGGCCCTGGATGACACGCGCATGAAGTGGGTACCCTGGCCGAAGGCCACCAGCGACTGGCTGACGACGTCCTGCTGCGTGTAGGTCTGGCCCGGCTCCTCCTCCGGCCCGTCGAAGCCCTCCGGCTCTTCACCTTCTTCGCCATCCCCTTCGGTCTCGAAGTCCTCCAAGTCCCCCCCGTCCGTCGTTTCCGGATCCCTCGGTTCGTCGTCGTGGGCCATGGCTTTCCTCCTTCGTCGTCCCTACCCCGGACGGGGTCGCGGGGATTGCCAGAACGTAACTTCTCCAGCACAACGGCATATTTGTCAGGATACTACTGGCAGGTCTCCGCGAGGGTCAAGCATCATTCCAGGCCCCACAGGTGCGTGGAACCCGGTCGTAGCGGGGATCCGGAAACGCCGATCGCGCGGGGGCCTCACTTGGGTTAGGATCTCGCCGCCATGATCCAAATCAACCTAGAAGGGAAGCGCGCCCTGATCATGGGCGTCACCAACCACCGCAGCCTCGGCTGGTCGATCGCCGAGAAGCTCCACGAGGCCGGCGCCGAGCTGGCCTTCAGCTACCAGGGGGAGCGTCTCGCCGGCGAGATCGAGAAGCTCACCGCCGACATGCCCGGCACCCGCCTCTACCAGGTGGACGTGACCAACCCCGGCGAGCTGGCGGCGATGTTCGACGATCTCAAGGGCGCCTGGGGCCAGATCGACCACGTCGTCCACTCCATCGCCTTCGCCCCGCGCCCGGCCATGGACGGCCGCTACATCGAAACCACCCGCGACGACTGGGTCACCGCCCTCGAAGTGTCCGCCTACTCGCTGGTGGCGGCCGCCCAGGCCGCCGAGCCCCTGCTGGCGGACGACGCGTCGATGGTGACCCTGACCTACTACGCCGCCGAGAAGGTGGTGCCGAAGTACAACGTGATGGGGGTCGCCAAGAGCGCCCTCGAAGCCAGCGTGCGCTACCTCGCCTACGACCTCGGTGCCAAAGGGGTGCGGATCAACGCCGTGTCCGCCGGGCCGGTCAAGACGGTGGCCGCCCGCAGCATCCCGGGCTTCATGAAGATGTTCAAGCGGGTCGCCGGTGTCGCCCCCCTCGGGCGGAACGTGGAGCAGGTGGACGTCGGCAACCTCGGCCTGTTCCTGCTCTCCCCCATGGCCGCCGGCATCACCGGCGAAACCGTCTACGTGGACAGCGGGTTCCACGTGATGGGCATGGACCTCGACGACTGACGCGACGCTGCAAGAGCGCGGGGCTGCGGGCCCCGCGTATAGCCGAGCGCGGGGCCGCAGGCCCCACGTAGCCGGTCCCTCAGGGGGTCACGGCCGGGACGGGGGTCGAAAAGAGGTAAGTGCTGTAGGCGACGTACAGGACCAGCAGGGTCCCGCCGGTCGCTCCGCCGAGCCGTCCCCGCACGGCGAGCACCACCAGCAGCATGAGGCTGGTGCCGAACATCACCCAATAGTCGACCCGCATGATCTGCTGGGCCACGGGGATCGGCGCCACCAGCGCCGCGAGCCCCAGGATGCACAGCAGGTTGAAGATGTTCGAGCCCACGATGTTGCCGAGCACGAGGTCCCCTTCGCCTTTGCGCCCCGCTGCAAGGGCCGCCGCCAGCTCCGGCAGGCTGGTGCCGAAGGCGACGATGGTCAGGCCGATCACCCGTTCCTCGACGCCGAAGGAGCGGGCGATGTCGCTGGCCCCCAACACCAGGAGCTGGGCCCCGACGATCAGCAGCACCAGGCCCCAGGTCACCCCCAGCCCGGAATGCCACAGGGGTACGACCACGCCGCTGGGCCCTTCTTCGTCCACCTGGGCCACTTGGTGCCCCGGGTCGGTGAGCAGGGTGCGCAGGAACCAAACCAGGGCGACGAAGAGGAAGAAGCCTTCGACCCGGTTGATCACCAGCTCCCGCAGCATCACCGGGTAGACGACGATCGTCGCCACGATCATGAACGCCAGCTCCCGACGGATAAAGCGGCGGTTCGCCGGCAGCGTGAAGAAGACCGACGTCAGGCCCAGGATCAGGCAGACGTTGGCGATGTTGGACCCCACCACGTTGCCGACGGCGATATCGGGGGAACCCCGCAGGTTGGCGGTGATGGCCGCCGCAAGCTCCGGCGCCGAGGTGGCGAAGGCCACCACCGTCAGCCCGATGACGAGGGCGCTGACCCCGAAGTGCCGAGCCATGGAGATGGAGCTGTCCACCAGCACCTCGCCGCCCCAATAGAGCAGCCCCACCCCGGCGATCACCATCAGGATCGATAGCAGGACGAGCACGGCGGGAGCTTCCAGGGCGGTGACGCCGAAGCGTCAGTCCGCCGCCTCCGCGAGGTCCAGGTCTACGTAAATCGCTTCGGTCAACGCCTCGAACCGCTCGGTGTGGGTCGGTTCCCCCGGGTTTCCGTTGGTCACCAGGGCGACCGCCAGGTCGTGTTCCGGATCGGCGAATCCCACGGACGACTGGAACCCGCTGTGCCCAAAAGTGCGGCGGGAGGCGTGGCGACCGTATCCGTAGGGCACCAGCTCGGCTCCGTAATGGGCGGAGTTGACGATGAAGCCGAGGCCCCAGTCGAGCTTCTGTTTGAAGGTGTGGTCGTAGAGGCCCACACGGTGGGGGGTGGTCAGGGCTTCGAGGGTCGCCGGCTGGAGCAAGCGGTGCCCCTGCTCCGTAACCCCCCGGCGGAGCAGCATCTCGTAGAAGCGGCCCAGCTCGCGGATCGGCCCGTAGCCGTTGCCCCCCGGGGAACAACCCACCACGTGGGGCATCCGGTGCCAGCCCCGCTCCGTCCGCTTGCCGTTCACCGAGGCGTACATGCGGCCGATGCGGTCGCCGTAGGCTTCAAAGCGGTCTTCGGGCATGCCGATCCACGTGTCGTGCATACCGCAGGGCTCGAACAGCTCGGCGCGCACGAACTCGGGGAACGGATGGCCGGCGACCCGAGACACCACCTCGCCGAGGACGAACCAACTCGACGCCAGGTGGTACCCAGCCTTGTGGCCCGGACGCCACCTCGGCTCGGGACGGCCGGCGCATACCGTGGCGACGATCTCGTCCCAGCTCGCCTCGGGCCAGCCGATGTTGAGCATGCGGATGCCGCCGGTGTGGGTCAGGAGGTGTCGCAGGGTGATGCCGTCCTTGCCCCTGGCGGCGAACTCCGGGACGTACCGGGCCACCGGGTGGTCCAGGTCCAAGAGCCCCCGCTGCCACAGCACCGCCAGGGCGGTGGCGGTGATCGGCTTAGTGGAGGACAGCCAGATGTTGAGGGTATCGGTCTCCATCGGCAGCCCGGGACCCCGCTCCCCGACCGCCAGCTCCCCCACCGCCAGCTCTCCCCTCCCGAGCCCCAGGGCGGACGACGTCGGGCCGCCGGAGGCCCCCCGAGACACGTAGACCTGTGCTCCCAGGTGCCACCCCCGTTCGATGCCTTGCTCCAGGAGCGCTCGGGTCCGCGGTAGAGAAAGATCGGGCATCGGCGGGGTCTCTTCTGAACTTGCTCGGTGGGAATTCGGGGCGGGTGGGGGGCGGGGACGACCGTCCCCGCCGACGACGGCAGCATACCAGCTCCCGTCCCGGGGCGGGTGGTGGACAGACCCCCTGAGCTCGGGCAAGATAGGGTCGTCTTCCGACGCCGTTCGCGCGTCGCGACTCACACCCATGGGCGGCTTCGAGAACCACCTCCCCGGCAGTTGGGCGGAGGACGAGCAGATCGGCGACCTGCCGACCCCGGCCCTCGTCCTCGACCTCGACGTGCTGGAGCGCAACCTGAAGCGTATGGCGCTGCGCATGCGCAAGCTCAAGGTCGCAATGCGCCCCCATTTCAAGACCCACAAGAGCCTCGGTGTCGCCAGGATTCAGCGGGAGCTCCAGTGCATCGGGTTCACCGCCTCCACCCTCGGGGAGGTCCGGACCCTCGCCGAGGCGGGATTCCACGATGTCCTGTGGGCCTTCCCGGTCATCCTCAACCGCATCCCCGAGCTGGTGACCCTGGCGGGCGACCAGCCGGACCTCGACCTCCAACTGGTGGTCGACTCCCCCGACGCCGTCACGGCTCTGGAAACGGAGTGGGCCCCCAGGGTCTCCGACCCTGCGGTGTGGCTCAAGGTCGACTGCGGCTACCACCGCGCCGGCGTCGACCCCACCTCGGACCGGGCGATCGAGCTCGTCCGGCGACTCCGCGACTCCCCGGCGCTCGACTTCGCCGGCATCCTGAGCCACTCCGGCCATGCCTACGCCCACGGCCGGGACGCCATCCGCGCCGCCGCCGAGGAGGAGCGCCGGACCATGGTGACCTTCGCCCGGAAGCTCCGCGACCTGGACCTAGACGTCCCGCGGGTCAGCATCGGCTCGACCCCCGCCATGGCGGTGGCGGACGACCTCGGGGGAATTACAGAGGTACGGCCGGGCAACTACGTCTTCTACGACTACTCCCAGGTCTCGATCGGTTCTTGCACCGTCGCCGACTGCGCGCTGACGGTCCTCGCGAGCGTCGTCTCGTGCCAGCCCGGCGCATCCCACTGCGTCATCGACGCCGGCGCCCTTTCCCTGTCGAAGGACCCCGGGCCGCCCTGGATCGACCCGCCGACCTTCGGCGAAGTGTTCGGCGACTACGGGGCCGGAGAGCTGGCGCCGGATGTGCGCGTCTCCTCCCTGTCCCAGGAGCACGGCATCGTCAACGCGCCGCTCCCGGTGGGGACCCGCCTGCGCATCCTCCCCAACCACGCCTGCCTCACCGTTCCCAACTTCGAGCGCTACGCCATCGTCCGCGGTCAGCGGGTGGTGGACGTCGGCGCCGTCTCCCATCGGCCCCACGGGCCGTACGTTTCTGACCGGTAGATCGCTCTCAGGAGAAAGTCATGGCCGAACGCCCCATCCCCGCCGCAGGATCGCTCTTCGTGCTCCTGGTCCTCGCCTTCCTAGCGCCGCTCCAGGCCGCCGACGACTCCCCCGAGCAGACCGTCGACCGCTGGCTGGTGCTCGACCCCGCCCCCATGCCCCAGCCCGCCGACGGTGATCTGCCCCTCACCGCGGCCCTCGAAGCCGACACCCTCGCCGTCACCGAGCGCTGGCCCCGGGCCGGGGAGTCGATCGCCTGGCCCGCCGCCGGTTCCCGTAGCTGGTCAGCGAAGGACGCGGAGGGCACCCTGACCCTCGACGCGGAGGGGGACGGCGCCGCCGACGCGTGGCTCGTGACCTACCTCGACGTCGACCGCTTCACCGCCGCCGACCTCACGCTGCGCAGCCGCCACCCGCTGCGGGCCTTCGTCCACTCCGGGGGCGAAGCCGCCAAGACGACGACCGAGGCCGAAGGGGACGCCGGAGAGCTGACCCTGGAGCTGAACCTCACCACCGGAACCCACCTGCTGGCGGTGCAAACCCTCCGCGACCCCGAAGGGCCGGCGCGATGGACGGTCTCGGCGACCCTCGCCCCCGCCGTCGGCCGGGCCGCCTTCACCACCTCCCCCCGCCGCATCCTCTCCGTCGGTGATCTCCTCGACTCGCCCCGGGCCGGTGACCTCCGGCTGTCCCCGGACGGCGCGCGCCTCGCCATCGGCTACCGTCAGCCCGGAGTGCCGGCGGAGCACCAGGTCACGTGGACCGAGATCGTCGACACCGATAGCGGCCGCGTGCTCCTCAGCCTGCGGGGGGGCGAACGGGCCCTCGCCTGGAACCCGGACGGCAGCGGCTTCGCCTACCTGCGGGACGGCGTCGGCGAGCACCAGGTGGAGCTCTGGACCGCCGACGTGGACGGCGCTTCCCCTCGCCGGGTGCTGAGCGCGAAGCATCTCCAGGGCTTTCGCTTCCTGCCGGACGGCGGGGCGGTGGTCCTCACCGTCGGTGAGCCCTCCACCCCGGACGACCGGGGCTTCAAGCGCTACCGCGGCCTGGTGGACCGGTGGGCCGGATATCGGGAAGAGGCCTTCCTCGCCCTGGCGTCCTTGGACAGCGGCGCCGTCCGCCGGCTGACCGCAGGAGGAAACACCGACAACCTCCAGGACATTCGGCCCGACGGGGCCAAGCTCCTGATCGACCGCACCCACTACCACTACGACCACCGCCCCTTCTCCACCCACGAGCTCCTCGAGATCGACCTGCGGACCCTCGAGAGCCGGACCGTCACCGAGCTGGGGTGGTTCGACTCCGCGCGCTACGCCCCCGACGGCGGCTCCCTGCTGGTCCTCGGCAGCGCGGCCCTCTTCGACGGCGCCGGCCATAGCCTGCCGGCGGGGGCCATCCCGAACGACTACGACACCCGCGCCTACCTCTTCGACCTCGATACCGAAGCGGTGAAGGCCATCACCCGTGACTACGCCCCCACCGTCGGCGGCGCGGTCTGGTCCCGCCACGACGGGCGCGTGTACGCGATGGCCCAGGACGGCTCGAACGAGAGCCTGGTGGCCTACGCCCCGGACGCCCACGCCTTCACCACCCTCGACGCGGGGGTCGACACCGTCCGCGATCTGGCGGTGGCTCCGAAGGCCGGCACCGTCGCCTACATCGGCTCGTCCCCCGAAAGCCCATGGTCGGTCTACTCCCGCGGCACCGGCGACGGGGACACCCCCCGGCGCCTCGCCTTCCCGGGGGCCGACCACTTCGAGCAGGTGGACCTCGGCGACGTCGAGCCCTTCGCCTTCGCCACCGAGGACGGCACCGAGATCGCCGGCCGCGCCTACTACCCGCCGGACTACGACGAGTCGAAGACCTACCCCCTCCTGGTTTTCTACTACGGCGGCACCGCCACCGTGTCGAGGTCCTTCGGGGGCCGCTACCCCATGCAGCTGTGGGCCGGCCGGGGCTACGTGGTCTACGTCATGCAGCCCAGCGGCGCACCGGGTTTCGGCCAGGAGTTCTCCGCTCGCCACGTCAACGCCTGGGGCAAGCGCACCGCCGACGAGATCCTCGAAGGCACCCGCCGCTTCCTGGACGCCCACCCCAACGTCGACCGCGAACGGATCGGCTGCCTCGGAGCGTCCTACGGCGGCTTCATGACGATGTACCTGCAAACCCAGACCGACATGTTCGCCGCCGCCATCTCCCACGCCGGCATCTCCAACATCGCCAGCTACTGGGGTGAGGGCTGGTGGGGGTACCTCTACAGCGCCGTCGCCTCCGCCGGCAGCTACCCCTGGAACGCCAAGGACCTTTATGTGGGCCAGAGTCCACTCTTCCAGGCCGACAAGATCACCACTCCGCTGCTGCTGCTCCACGGGGACGCGGACGTCAACGTACCGCCGGGGGAGAGCCAGCAGATGTACACCGCCCTCAAGCTGCTGGGCCAGGAGGTGGAGCTGATCGAAGTGGCCGGCGAGGATCACCACATCCTCGACTATCCGAAGCGGAAAATCTGGATGGAGACCATCGTGGCCTGGTTCGACAAGCACCTCAAGGATCAGCCCGAGCATTGGCAGCACCTCTGGGGCACCTCCGAGGACCCCAAGGGTTAAAAGCTGAGGGACGGATCCGTGGACGACGAGGGCACCCGAGGAAAGGGACGAAGGTCCGGAAAGGGGAAAGGGTCCAGATGGGCCCTCGTCGCCGCGTTCAACCTTTTCCTTTTCCTGATCCTGGCTGAAGTCCTAGCCCTGGCGGGCTACGGTTTCCGGACCGGCGACCTCTACTACACCAACCCACCCCGGGGGCAGACGGTGCCCGAGCGGCTGGAGGGGGTGGTTACCGCGTTCCGCATCCACCCCTACCTCGGCTTCGTCCTCCGTCCTCCGGCGGAGGGGGACCGCCCCAACGCCTACGGCTACGACACCAGCGTCCCCTACCCCTACCCGAGGCGGCACGGTGGCGAGCTGCTGGTGGGGCTCGTCGGCGGCTCCGTGGCCGCCAAGCTGGCGGCCTTCGACGGCCGCACCGGGGAGCTCTCACGAACCCTGGCGCCCCTCGTCGGCCGCACCGCCGGCGACATCCGGGTCTTGAACCTAGCCCAGGGGGGATTCAAGCAGCCCCAGCAGCTTCTGACCTACGGCTACTTCCGCGCCCTCGGCCAGGAGCTCGACGTTGTCGTCAACATCGACGGCTTCAACGAGGTCACCCTCGGGGCCCGTAACCAGCAGGGGGGCCTCCACACCGCCATGCCCAGCATCGAGCAGGTCAGGCCGCTGCAGGAGGTCACCCCCATGACCGACTTCGGCGCCGGCCTCGAAACCATGCTGGAGGCCCGCCAGGCGTGGTCCGCCCACGCCCGCCTCTTCAACCGGGCCTGGTCCGGGGAAGCCTGGGAGACCCGCTTCGCCGCAGGCTTCATGGTCGACTGGATGCGTTACCGCTACCACCACAAGCGCTACGTGAAGCTACGCCTGGCGATCACCGGCACCGACGACCACCGCAGGGCCCTGGTGACCGACTCCTGGTTCTACCTCAACCCGGACGACGCCGAGGGGGCGGGGGAAGACGGCATCGCCTGGGATGACGTCATCGGCGTCTGGGAGCGGGCCAACCGGGCCCTCCGGTCCGACGTCGAAGCCGCCGGCGCCGTCTATGTCCACGCCGTCCAGCCCAACCAATACCTCCCCACCGAGCGCACCTACGGCGACGCCGAGCGGACCGTCGCCTTCGCCGACGCCTCCCCCTACGCCGAGCTGGTGCCCCAGGGCTATCCCAGGATGCTCGACCGCGCCGAAGCCCTCGGCGCCCACGACCTCACCCGACTCTTCGACGACTTGGACGCCCCCGCCTACGAAGACAACTGCTGCCACTACACCGACGCCGGTCAGGCCGTCCTCGCCCAAGAGATCGCCCGCCTCGTCGCCGAGTCGCTGGGCACCGGCGAGGCAGGTAAGGACGTCGTTCCTCGGGATTGAGCACGCCGTCGCTCAGCCTCGCTCCCGGTGATTCCCGGAGGATGTAGGCCACGTTTGTCGGCCCGGAGCAGCGCCCGAGAGAAGGCCACCCCTCAGGCACTCGGTGGCTAGGGCGATCCGTCGAAGGGGGATTCGTAGACCATCAGTCGCCAAGCATCCTGCTCAGGGTCGGCAAAGGTGCCGTCGACCTGCAGCGTCGGATCGGGCACGTAGGCCCAGGCCGCCCGCCCTTTGCCCATTCCCACGATGGAGTCGAGGGCTCCCCAGCCGGCGCCTGAGATCGGCGTCGGCTGCGTCAAAGGATGGCCGTCGGCGTCGATCTCCATCAGGTAGTACTGCTTCGGGATCAGCGTGCTGACGCTGCGCGTGCCGTTGGCCCCGGTGGCGAAACGTCGCAGATGGAAGCCGTCACTGATGCACTGGAACTTGCCGAATCCGAGCAGGTAGCGGCCGTTTTCTAGGTCCACCAGCTGGGGTGCTCCGAGCATGCAGTCCTCGTCTTCGGCGAGCCACTTCGCCAACTGGCCGTCTTCCTGGGCGATGCTCCGGCCGCTCGCTTCCTGGTGGAAAATGCCGATCTTCGAAAGGTCCGTGGGTACGAAGCTCGACAGATCCTTCCACCAGAAACCCCACTCGAAGAGCGGGTAGGTACCCTGGACTTCCCAACGGGTGAAGCCGAAGAGGCACCAGCCGTCGTCCCACCAATTGCACGCGTTCAGCCCGGTGAGCCCCAGCCGTTGGGCCACGATCGGACCGTAGAAATTGGCGGCGTCTTGTTCTGTCATGGCGACGTAGTCCGTGAAAAGGGAGTCGTGCCAGGGCTCCATTTCGGGGCCGACGAGGATGCCGATCGAGCGGTTTTCGTCCATCGGGATCATCTTGTGGGCGCCGCCGTTCATCACGCCGCTGCTATTCGACGCCACGAGGTAGTTCGAATAGCCTTCAAAGAGCTCGCTGGACTCGTATTTGGTGGCGACCGTACCCGCTTGAAAGGCCTCCCAATCGTTGCCGTCGCTGGTGCAGAGCGCGGCGTATTCACCGGCCCGCTCGTCGGTGCGATAGGGGTTCCAGAAGGAGCTGATCTGGAAGACGTGGCCGTCGGCGCAGGCCCAGGCCCAGCCTCGATCTTCGGGATTGAGCTCCCAGCCATCTTTGCGGTCGACCACCATCAGCGCAGCGCTGCGGTGGCGTCTGCCGTGGTTGCTATCGAAGAGGCTGGTGGTGAAGGCCGCGCCGTAGGTGTCGTCGGCTTCGGCGTAGGTCAACGTCACCGGAGAGAAGGGGTGGCCGCCGTAACCCTTGTGAATCACGTACTTGTCCGGTTCCGCGGAGAGCGCTCTGCCATCCGGCCATTCGAGAAGCCAGATCTCACCGTTGTGCAGGTAGCGTGCCTCTCGCTCCTCCTGCGTGAGCCCCGGGATGCCGTCGATGATGGCGACGTTGTCGGTTTGGCGCGTATAGAACGAGTCTTGGCTGGTCTCCGAAACCAAGTCTCGAAGGGTACCGGGGTAGGTCGGCGTGACGGGCTCTTCGATCGTCGTCGCACACAGCACCGCGACCTGGGAACAGTCCGAGCTCACGGCAATGCCGTGGGATTCGTTGCAGATGTCCAGAACCGCGTGGTTGGCGGTGGGTTGGAGTAGACCGGAAACGCTGTTGTATTCGAGCTCGAAGATCGAACCCTTCCGGGGATGATCGGGGTTGGCGCCGGGGCCCGTGTCGGCCAGCGTCAGGGAGACGTACATCTTCGGAGTCTCCGTCTCGGCGTCGCAGGTCGCAAAATAGGCTCGGAAGGGCAACTGCTCCCGCGCTTGACCGTCGATGCTTTTCCCCGTGCCGAGGTAATGGACCATCAAAGCTCTTTCTTTGGCGTTCGTGCCGCCGACCGGCAGTGGCAGCGTTGAACCTCTGAGGGCGGAGTCCACGTCGAGGAAGGGGAGCGGGGCCACCCCGACTGTTCCGTCCCAGCGGTGGACCCAACTCGACTCGAAGCCATCGGAGAAGATCTCCGTCGGCACTTGCGCCGAAAGCTGCGCGGGCTGGACGAGGAGGACGTTGATGGGCAAGGCGATGGAGAGGACGGAAAGACAGAAGGCGTGAAGCTTCATAGTGGCTCCTGAGGGTTCGGACTCAAGACTCCCAATCCATCGCGAATGGAAGGTCGGTTCTCGTCAACGCCGTGCTCATCCTATCGATTCGAGACATCGATGGGCCCGCCCTCAAGGAAAGATCACGGACCATGCGTTGGTATCTCCAGATTCGAAACCGTCTCCGAAGAGCATGGGGATCAGGGTCAGCCGGTCGACGAAGGCCGCCCCCGAGCCGTCACTGGACTCGAAGCGTAGGCTCGGTTGGGCCGAAACGGCGCCGGCCGGAATCGACCGCCAGGCGCTCGGCTCCAGCCAGGCGGATCCGGTGGCCCCTTCGGTCCTCGACATCGCTTCGGTCGCCAGGAGGGTCCCTTGGCAATCGCCCTCGGAGTAGAAGGCGAGCTCGAGTTGCACGCTGGGCGTGACGCCACCGGGGTCTTGAAGCTGCGTCGCCATCGAAGCGAAGAGCCCCCCTTCGACGGTCGCGATGTCGACGCACGGATGGGTCAGCACGGCGAGGGTGACGGGCTGCGTCTCCGCCGAGCCGGAGGAGGGGGCGGCGTCGACGTCGTCGCTTTCCCAGGTGAAGTCCATGGACATCCACGGCGCCAGGGCCTGGTCGAAGTTTGCATTCTCGAGCAGGCTGGAGTCGCTGACGACGAAGTCGAGGCTGAAATCTCCGTTCACCGCGCCGTCGAGATCACCGTCGAGGAGCTGCCCGGAAGCGTCTTCGATATCGGCGCCGCAAGCGAAAAGGCGGTATCGACCGCGCTGAAGCGGTAGACCCGAGCCCAGCTCGAGGCGGCTGGTCGGTCCGTCGTAGAGGCCGGACCCGTCGTAGACGGTCGATTCGATCGTGAGCGACTGATCGTCTCCCTGAACGCCCAGGCAGGTGGAAGAGAACACAGTGTCCGTGCCGGCTTCGACCAAGAGGAAGCTCCCGGCGACGTCCGCCCCGGTCACCTCCTCGGAGAATTCGAGAAGGAGCTGGGTCACCGGTACCCGAACGCCTTCCCCGCCGACGAGCTCGCCGTCGGCGGTGGACGCGACGGTGTCGACCTTCTGCACGATCGGCGGCAGGTCGACGTCCGTCGTGATCTGATCCACATTGTCCGCCGGCGTGGCGTCATCGTCCCCGGCCTCCGTGTCCACCGAAGCTTCGTTGACGATCTCGGTCACGTCCCGGGGAAGGGACGCGTCGACGGTGACGCCGAAGGATGCGGACGATGCTTCGCCGCCGGCCAGGGCGCCGAGGGCGAAGGTGCAGGTGGATCCCGCGGAGGTGTCAGGCAGGCACTGCCAGCCGTCGGTGCTGGTCGCGGAGTCGAAGGTGGTGTTCTCCGGCACGGTTTCGGTGAGGATCACACCCACCGCGTCGCTGGCGTTGTTCGTGACGGTGAGCTCGTAGACCAGGCCGCCGCCGAGCAAGACTGCGGAGCCGTCGCCGAGCTCGGTCATCGACAACGCCAGGTCGATCTCCCTCGCGATCGACGTGGACTCGGAGGCGGAGTCGTTCGCATCGTCGGTGTCGGTCTCGTCGACCGCGGTGACAGCGGCCGCGTCGCTGATCACGTCGGAGCCCGCGGCGGCCGAAGCCCCGACGGTCAGGGTGACGGTGAGCGTCTCCGAGGCACCCGGAGCCAAGGTGCCGAGGGTCCAGGTCGGGGCGCTGAACGTGCCCGCGGAAGGCACCAGCGATTCCTCCCCCACGCCGGAGGGCAGCGTCAAGGAGTTTTCCAGCTCGACCCCCGTGGCCTCTGAGGGCCCCTCGTTGCTCACCGAGACGGTGTAGACGAGGTTGCCGGTTCCTGAGCCTGCGACCGCGGGGTCGATCGACTCCGAAACCGACACGGCGAGGTCGACCTCGCGGTCGATGGAGGTGCTTTCGGAGGCCGCGTTGTTCAAAGCATCGGTATCGGTCTCATTCACCGCCGTGACGGCCGCCGAATCTTCGACCACGTCGATGCCGGAGGCCGCCGATGCCTCGACCGTGAGCGTCACGGTCAGCGTCTCGCTAGCACCCGGCGCGAGGGTTCCGACGGTCCACGTCGGGTCGCTGAAGCTGCCCACGGACGGCACCTGGGACTCCACGGTGACCGATGGGGGAAGCGACAGCGTATTTTCCAAGGCGACGCCCGAAGCCTGTGAAGGGCCATCGTTGCTCAAGGTGACCGTGTAGACCAGGTTTCCGGTACCGGAGCCGGCAACCGTCGGATCCACCGATTCCGTCACCGTGACGTCGAGGTCGACTTCGGTGGCGATCGAGGTGGACTCGCTGCCTGCATCGTTCGACGGGTTGGTGTCGACTTCGTTGAGCGCCGTGACCGAGGCCGCGGCGGTGATCACGTCGCTTCCGGAGGCCGCCGAAGAGGCCACCGCCAGCGTGATCGTCAGCGTCTCGCTGGCGCCGGAGGCCAGGGTGCCGAGGGTCCAGGCGGGATCGCTGAACGAACCCGTCGACGGCACCTGCGACTGCACCGTGACGCCGGTGGGCAGCGTCAGCGTGCTTTCGAGGGTGACCCCAGTGGCCTCGAGCGGGCCGCCATTGCTCACGGTGACGGTATAGACCAGGTCGCCCGCGCCGGCGACCGCGGGGTCGATGGACTCCGTCACCGAGACGTCGAGATCCACCTGGCGAGCAATCGAAGTGGACTCCGACGCGGAGTCGTTCAAGGGATTGGTGTCGGTCTCGTTGACCGCCGCCACGCTCGCCGTGTCGGTGATCGTATCCGTGCCCGCCGCCGCCGACGCCGCCGCGGTCAGCGTGACGGTGAGCGTTTCGCTCGCGCCCGCGGCCAGCGCGCCGAGGGTCCAGGTCGTGCCGCTGAACGAACCAGCCGTCGGCACCTGGGAGTCCGCCGTGACGCCCGTGGGTAGGGTCAACGCGTTCTGCAGCGTCACTCCGGTGGCTCCCGACGGCCCGCCGTTCGCCACCGTGACCGTGTAGATCAGGTTTCCCGCACCGGAGCCGGCGACGGCGGGGTCGATCGACTCCGCCACCGAGACGGACAGGTCGACCTGCCGGGCGATCGACGTGGCCGCCACGGCCGAGTCGTTCGAAGCGTTGGTGTCGATTTCGTTGAGCGCCGAGATGGCCCCAGTGGCGCCGACGGTGCCGGTGCCGGCCGATGCCGAAGACTCCACCGTCAACGTGGCCGTCAGCGTGGCGCTGGCGCCCGCGGCGAGGGAGCCGAGGGTCCAGGTCGTGCCGCTGAAGGAGCCACTCGACGGCACCTGGGACACCGTGCTGACGCCGGTGGGCAGTGTCAATGTGTGCTCGAGGACCACACCCGTGGCGTCGACCGACGTGGTGTTGGCGACGACCACGGAGTAGACCAGGTTGCCGGCCCCCGAGCCGGCGGTGACCGGGTCCGCCGACTCAAGGATCGAAACGGCGAGGTCGACGAGGCCAGCCGGAACGGCGCCGCCGGAGAACTCGCTGGTGTTGCCGTCCGCGTCGGTGGCGGTGCTGACCAGCTGCATACCTGCGCCGATGCCCAGGTCCGAGGCGTCGCCTAGGTTGACCGTCTTGGTGCACGGGGAAGCGCCACAGCCGCTGAAATCGCCCGCGGTGTATTCCGCCGTGCCGAGTGGCGTTTCACCTTGTGTTCCCGTTGCGGCGTCGGCCTGGAAGAACTCGGCGGCGAGGGGATAGGCGGCGTTGGCCGTCTCCGTGTCGATGGAGAAGGTGACGAGCAGGTCGCCGGTGGAGGCATCGGCGGTGAGTACGGGGAAGTTCTGACCCCGATTGGCGCCCTCGTCGGCGTCGCCGGCGTCGTTCGCCGTGCTGCCCGAGACGCCGCCGACCCGGAGATCGATGCCGAGCTCGTCGTTGCCGTAGAAGCGATTGCCCTCGATGGAGACCTCGGTGACGCCCGAGCCGACCACCGCGCCGTTGCCATTGAACGCAAAGGTATTGCCTTCGCCGTCGGCCGTGCCGCCGACCCGCGTTTGGGTGATGTTTCCTTCGGTGGCGTCGGTGAGCACGCCGGCGGTATTGCCGAGGTCCTCTGCGCCGCTCTTGTCGGAGCCGATCAGATTGCCCTCGATGACCGTGGCGTCGGCATCCCCTTCGGCGAGCAGAACCGCGGCGCCGGGGTAGGTGTTGCCGCCGGCGAAGGCGATGCCGTCGACGTGGCCGGAGATCAAATTACCGTCCCCCGGGTCCGCGCCGCCGATCTGAGAGTTGTCACCGTCGGCGACGAAGACACCCACGGCATTGCCCATGGCCGTGGCGCCTTCTTCATCGGTGCCGATGAAGTTGCACAGGATCGTGTTGTCGGAGCTGGCGGCGATGAGGATCCCGCTGCCGCTGAAGTTGCGGATATTGAGTCCCTGGATCGTCGAGCCGTCGGCGCCGGATGCGACGGTGAGCCCGTCTCCGGCGAGGGCGATGCCATCCGCGTCACCGTCGAGCACGACCTGGTACGCGGCGCGATCGGCGATGGCGTCGGTGCAGAGAGCGTCGTTGCCGGCTTGGGTCGTGCCGTCGACGATGACCGGATCGGTGATCGCCGGCAGCGCCCCGAGCGGCGTCAGGACGTGGGGGCCTTCGCCGGTGATCGCGAACGTTATCCAGTTCAGTCCGGACCCGGCG
This sequence comes from Acidobacteriota bacterium, assembly GCA_038748685.1. GTDB lineage: Bacteria > Acidobacteriota > Thermoanaerobaculia > Multivoradales > J023 > JAUIJL01. Next base: position 35,802 of record JBCDIS010000028.1, read on the forward strand.
TTGGCGTTGGTGATGGCCTGGCGCAGCGAGCCGACTCCGCTATCCGCCGTGGTGCTGATCAAGAAAGCGTTGACCTCGACGGCCACCGAGAACTCGCTGGTATTGCCCGCGGCGTCGGTGGCCGTAGCGACCAGAAGGTCGCCGGCGCCGATCGAGCCCTTGTTGCCGAAGCTCACGCGAACGGGGGCTTGGGCGTCGGCCGCTTCGTAGGTCGCGCTGCCGATGTATTCACTGCCTTCTTCGCCGTCGCCGTCGGCCAGGTAAAAGTCGATGGAGAGTGGATACGTGGCGTTCGCGGTGGCGCTGTCGACGAGGTAGCCGATCGAGAGCACACCGTCGACGGCCGTCCCATCCAGGAGATGGGGCGAGTTCTGAAGGGCGTTGGCGCCGGTATCGCCGTCGTCGGCGTCGTTGGCGGTGGCGCCGTCTTCGCCGAGGTCGATGCCGAGGCCAGTGTTCGAGAAGATGCTGTTGCCACGCACCGTGTGACCGGAGGTGTCTGTGATGTCGACGACGCCCCCGGCGTTGTATGCGATCACGTTGCCTTCACCTTCGGCCGTTCCGCCCACCGTCACCGTGCCGACTGAGAATTGAAGATAGACGCCCGCTCCGCCGTTGCCGAGGGCGCTGCTGCCCGTCTTGTCGGTGCCGATGTAGTTGCCCTGGACGACCTCGCCCGTCGAACCCGCGCTGAAGAGCCAGATACCGTGGGAGGAATTGCCGGAAACCAGATTGCCGTCGCCTGGGTCCGAACCACCGATGGTGACATCCTCGGCACCGATCAGAGCGACGCCGATATCGTTGGCATCGGCGACCAGGCCGGTCTCGTTGGTACCGATGAAGTTACAGCGAATCGTGTGGCCGCCGTCTCCGCCCAAGGCGAGAATGCCGTAGGTCGTCCCACCTCGCAGGTTGAGGCCTTGGACCGTCGAGCCATCGGATCCGCTCCCCAGGTCGAAGATCTGCGCCGCCACGCCGTCGCCGTCGATGACGATGCCGTAATCTGGACGATCGGCAATCGCGTCGGTGCACACTGCGCTGTTCCCGGGCTGCGACGAGCCGTCGATGACGACGGGATCGACGATCTCCGGGAGATCGGAGGCCAGGGTGATGACGTGGGGGCCGTCGCCGTCGATGGCGAAGGTGATCGTGTCCAGTCCGGCTTCGGCGTTGGCGCAGACGATGGCTTCGCGCAGTGAACCCGTGCCGGAGTCGGCGGTGGTGGTGACCGCTAGGCAGCCTCCGGCGGCGGTGACGGTGCTCGAGAATTCGGACGTGTTGCCATCGGCGTCAGTCGCTGTGGCGAGCACGCCGTCACCGTCGAAGACATCCCCCGTCAGCGGTACGGTCGCCGCCTTGGTGCACGGCGCCGCGCCGCAACCTGAGTAGTCGCTCGCGGAGTACTCGTCGAAACCCAGGTAGGTCATGCCCTCCTGACCGTCGGAATCGGCCATGAAGAACTCGACCCGCAGCGGGTAGGCGGCGTTCGAGGTCGTCGAATCGACCGAATAGCTGACCGTGAGCTCGGCGCCGTCGATGGACGGAGTCCCGGTCAAGACCGGGAAGTTCTGGAGCTGGTTGTTGCCCGTGTCGCCGTCCCCCGCGTCGTTGTTGGCGCCGCCGCCGTCCAGGTCGATGCCCAGCTGGGTATTCGAGAAGATGTTGTTGCCCAGGAGCGCCGCCCGGGAGCTGTTCCCCACCGTCACACCGTCGCGGCCGTTGAAAGCGATGGTGTTGCCGTCGCCAACGCCTGTTCCGCCGATGGTGATGCCGTCCGCCGCATTGACGAAACCAACCGCTATGCCCTGCCAGCCGTTGCCCAGCGGCTGCGTGCCCGTGATGTCGGTGCCGATCAGGTTGCGTTTCATCTCCAGGCCGTCCACATCATCGACGTTGATGCCGACCTGGTTATTGCCCGAGATCAGGTTGTCGAGAACCGCAAGATTCTGCTGCGCGCCACCTGTGCTGCTCACCACCACGCCGAAATCATTCGGCAGTGCCGTCGTTCCGGCCTTGTCGGTGCCGATGAAATTGTGCCGAATGGAGTTGTTCGAACCTCCGCCGCTGAGAAAAATGCCGTGGGAAGAAGTTCGAGTCGCAATCAAATTGCCCTGCGTGGCATCGGAGCCGCCGATGGTGATGCTGCTGCCGCCGTTGGCCCCCACGCCCTCACCACTGGAACCCGACTGGGCAACGCCGGTTTCATCGGTGCCGAGGAAGTTGCAGGCGATCGTGTGAGCGGACGAGGCGTCGATCTCGATGAGATGGGAGCCAAAGCCGCGGATGTTGAGACCCCTGATCGTCGACCCGTCGGACCCGCTGCCGAGGAAGAAACCCGTGCCAACGCTGGCGCCGTCATTGATGATGACTTGGTACGTGGGTCGGTCCGGAATCGAGCTAGCGCAAACGGTGCCGTTGCCCGACTGTGTCGTACCGTCGATGAAAACAGGCGCCGAAATGGTGGGCAGCGAGCTGGTGACGTCGATCACGTGCGGACCGGTGCCGGGGATGGCGAAGAGGATGGTGTCCAGCTCCGACGTCGCGTTGGCGCAGGTGATCGCCTCGCGTAGGGAGCCGGTGCCGCTGTCGGCGGTGGTCGTGACGTCAAGACAGCTGGACCCCTCGAATTCGACTGAAGCGGAGAACTCGCTGGTATTGCCGTCGGCATCCGTAGCGAGGGCGATCAGCTCGTCACCGGCTTCGAGTCCGTAGGTCGATGCCGTGACCGTCACGACCACGTCGCCCGGATAATCGACGGACTGGAAGGTGTCGGAGAAAAGCCACGTCCTACCTTCGTCGCCGCCGGTATCGGGTACGAAGAAGTCGACCGTGATGGGGTAGGCCTGCTCGAGGGGATCGGAGTCGACGGTGTAGGTGATCTGCACCTCGGTGTCGACGATCAGCCCGCGACCCAGCTCCGGCGAATTCTGCAGCAGGTTGGCCCCCGTATCGCCGTCGCCCGCGTCGTTGGCCGTGCTGCCGTTCCCACCGAGGTCGATGGCGAGACCGCTATTCTCGAAGAAGCTATTGCCACGCAGGGTATTGGCCGTACCGCTCGACGCCAGGATGCCCGTGCCGTTGAAGGCGATGGCGTTCTCTTCACCGGTCAGCAGGCCGCCGACTTCGTTGTCGTCCGAAGCGATCGCGATACCGACGTTGTTACCGGCCGCGGTGGATCCCGACTCGTCCGTGCCGATGAGATTGCAGAGGATCGAGTACTCCCCGCCCTGCGCGACGATGGCCCGATTGCCGTTTCGCAGGTTGAGCCCCTGGACCGTCGAGCCCTCGGAACCGGAAGCCAGCGTGAGCAGATCTGGCCTGCCGCCTGCCGTTCCGTCGATGACGATTTGGTAGTCCGGCCGAGAAGCGAGGGCGGTGGTGCAGATCGATTCGTTGCCCGGCTGGCTGGCGCCGTCGATCGTCGTAGGTCCGGTGACGGCCGGCAGGGCCGTCAGCGGGCTGATCACGTGCGGCCCGCTGCCCGCGATGTCGAAGGTGATCCGGGTCGTCCCGGATTGCGCGTTGGCGTCCAGAATGGCCTGCCTCAACGAGCCGGCCCCCGAGTCGTCGGTATTCGTGACCCCGAAGGCGCACGTCGTGCCCACCGCGATGCTGGCGGAGAATTCGGAGGTGTCACCCAGGTGACTCTTGGCGGTGGCGATGACCAGGTCGCCGAACTCGACACCCAAGTCGGCTGATGCCCCCAGATTCGCAGTGGCCGAAACAGCGCTCATGTAGTTCTGGTTGCCGATGAAGAAAGCACCCTCTTCGCCGTCGGCATCTGCCAGAAAGAACTCGATGAAGTGGGTATTGCTCGGCGCCAGGCTGGAATCGAGGAAGAACTCGATGTTCAGGTCGCCGGCGCAGTCGATGCTGGCGCTTTGAAGATCCGGAAAGTTCTGACGGCGATTGGGGCCACCGTCCCCGTCACCGGAGTCGTTGTCGGTAACGCCGTCGTCCGCCAGGTCGATGCCAAGGCCGTCGTTCTCGAAGATGTAGTTCTGTGCGATGCTGACGTCGTTGGCCGACCCCGTGACCGTCACGCCGTTGCCGCCGTTGAACGCGATGGTGTTGGTGAAGGTGGGCCCGTCGCTCTGGAACTGGCCGACAATGGTGCCGCGGACGCGGTTCACGAGACGGATCCCGTCGAGCCCGTTTCCGAGGTCGAGGTCGTCGGCGCCGTTGGTACCGATCCGATTGCCCAGAATGGCAACCCGCGTATCCGCCGAACCATCACTGTCCTCGACATAGACGCCATGTCCGGTGTTTCCGGAAATGACGTTGCCGAGGCCCCGGGTGTTGCCAATATTTAGATTCGTCAGCTCGTTATCGGCGGTAATGGAGACAGTGACGCCATTGCCGCCATTCGGCACCGCTGCGGTCACCTGAGCATTGGTGCCGATACGGTTGGTCCACAGCCTTGTGGTGTCGGCGTCACTGTCGGAGATGTTGACGCCGTCGCCCAGATTTCCAGAGATGACGTTGAGCGTCTTGATGAAGGTGCCGGATCCCGCCACCGTCACCCCGTGGCTGCCGTTGGGCACCGCCGTGGTCCCCGTGATGTCGACACCGATGTAGTTGGCCGCCAGCTCGTTGTCGGCGCCGTTGATTTCGACACCCACCCCAGTATTGCCCGAGATCACGTTGCGCCGACCGCTCGCGTCGCTGCCGACAATGTTGCCGTCCCCGTCGATCTCGATGCCCAGGCCATTCGGCAGGGCCGAGGTTCCGTCGACGTCCGTGCCGATCAGATTGTCGTAGACGACCGTACTGCCACCGCTGATCCTGACACCGACCGTCGAATTGCCGGAGATCAGATTGCCGTTCCCCGGCGTTCCAAGCTCGTTGTCCCCGTTGATAAAGACGCCGATATCGTTCGCAAGGGCCGCGGTGCCGGCCCGGTCGGTTCCGACAAAGTTGCGCTGGATCTGGTTGCCGGTGCTGTTGCCCCCAAACCGAATGCCGACTCCCTTACCGGAGATCAGATTGTCCCGGACCGTGTTGTCGGAAGCTGCCGACTGGAACGAAACGCCCCAACTGCCACTGTCGAAGGTCGAGCCCAAGGATGACCCATCGGCCGTCGACCCGATGAAGTTGCATTCAATCAAGTTGTTGTCGGCCGTCAGAATGAGGGTCGTGAAGTCGAATCCCCGAAAATTCAGGCCGCGGAGTGTCGAGCCGTCGGCCTGCAACCGGAAGGCGGTGTTGGGGCCGCTACCGGTGACGCCGTCACCTAGCAGCGACAGCCCGTAGTCCGGGCGGTCGGGAATCGATGTAGTGCAGGCGCCGGTATTGCCGGGCTGCGTCGTGCCGTCGATCACGACCGCGTCGGTGACGATCAGTGCGGCCGTGAGCTCGATCTCGATCGGGCTGCTGCCGGAGATGTCGAATTCGATCGTGTCGGTGCCGGAGCCGGCCGTGCAATCCCCACCGGTCGTCTGCCCGTCGCCGTTGGCGTTGTTGAGGGCCTCCCGCAGCGTGCACAGGCCATCGCCCGACGTCTCGTTGTCGGCGGCGCTGTCGACCGTGATCGTGGCCGCCCAGGTCGGCCCGGCCATCGTCAGCAGCGCCAGGAGCACGGAGATCCCGAGACGGCGGCAGCGACCTCGCGGTGGCAGGTGTCGCGCCGAATCCTGTCGCGACGGATCTTGTCGTGGTGAGGCGTCTTGGTGGACGTGCGAGGTGGAGAACGACGGGGTCTTGGTGGTCATGACTGGGCTCTGCAGGCGGGTGTCTGAGCGACGGTATTAGGGGTCGAGACGGGGCCTTGGACGGCAATTTGCCCTCGGCTTCGAGTGGTCTTGCCCTACATGCGTATAGCCAACGCCCAATGCAACATCGCCGACTCAAAAGACGGCGCTGCACCTCACTGGCCCCACAACGTCGCCGCTCATTGGCGCCGCGGCGTTGACGGCTACAGGGCGGCCCTCGGTAGCCTGCGCCTACCGCCGGTACCGTCAGCTTCCGTAGAGCTTCAGGGCGCGGACCCGGCCGCGGAGTCTCCGCGGTGGGCCGCCGCTTCCATGGCCTCGAAGCTGTGCTTGACCAGGGGATGATCGGGGCCGAACCTGTCGAGGCGGAACTGCCAGGCCTGCCTGTAGAGCCGGTGGGCTTCCCCGTTCGCGCCCTGGCGGCCCCTGAGCTCTGCCAACTCGAAAAGCGCAAGACCGTCGTTCCGACCGGCCGAGAGCTCCCGATAGCGCTGGATGTGGGGCACGGCCTGATCGAATTGACCGAGCGCGGTCAGGGTCCGGAAGATGGCCAGCTCCGCGGAGAGCGAAACCGCATCCCCTTCCAGGTCCTTCAGTCGCTGCAGGTCGTCGATCGCCGCCGCCTTCTCGCCCGCGAGGGCCCTTGCCAAGGCCAGCTGGCCGAGGCACTTGCGAGCGACTGGATGGGTCTGGCCACCGGTGCCGACCGCTAGCTCGACGCAGCGTTCCTGCGACTCGATGGCCTCTTCAAATCGACCCGCGCGGCGCTGGGCAATACCCGCGGTTTCCCAGACCCCGGCGGCACTGATCTGATCCTCCGCCCGCTCGATCTGGGCGAGTGCCAACCGGGTCTCCTCGAGGGCTTCGTCTATGCGGTATTGGTCGAGGAGTGCGAGGATCAAGTTGCGGCGGCTTCGCAGCGTACGGGAATGGAACGGCCCCAGGGACCGCTCCAGAACCTGAGTGGCTTCTCGGAACAGGCCTTCGGCCCGCTGCCAAGTGGGTAGGGCTTGCTCGGTCAAGCCCAGGTTGTTGAGCGCTGAGCCGAGAAGTGTTGGATTTTCCTGGCGGAAAATCTCCACGGCTAGAAGGAGCGGCGCCCTTGCTTCGCTGTCCTTGAGCTGCATGCGCAGCATGGCGCCGAGGTTGCTGGCCGAGATCGCCTCGTTGTTTCGGGTCTCGGACGAGTCTTCGGCTTCCCGTTGCCGGGTGCGCAAGCGGAGAGCCTCGCGGTGCCGGGTTTCGGCCTCGGCATAGTTTTTTTGGGAGAAATAGACATTGCCGAGGTTCGAATGGGCGCGGGCCAAAGACTCGGGGTCGCCTTCGGAGTCCTGTAAACGGGCCTCGAGAACGGCGGCGAGCAGGGTCTCCGCCTCGTCGAGCCGGCCGAGGCGACGCAGGATCACGCCGAGCTCGTTCTTGCTGGTCAGAAGATCCGGATGGCCCGAGGGCAGCAGGCGACGCCTGATTTCGAGGGCCTCCCGAATCGCCTCCTCCGCCGCCGTCAGGTGATCGAGCTTGGTGGAGACGGTGCCGATGGTCTGCAACAGCTCGGCCCGGACCAGCGGCAGGTCGTGGAGGTCCGTCCGGAGACGTGTGGTGCCCTGTTGAAGCAGCTCATCGACGGTCAGGGCGCTACCCGCGGCCCGTTCCGGATCGGCGTTCTCGAAGAGATCGAGCAGAAACATCCGCATCTGCTCCGACTCGGCGAGCGCTCGGTTCGCCCGGGCCGCTTCCACGGAACGTGCCACCAATCCCACTACAAGGGCGAGCACGACGAAACCGGCCGCCGCCACCAAGGTCCCATGTCGGCGCGCGAAACGCCTGGCGACGTAGAGGGCCGTCGGACGGCGGGCTTCGACCGGCCGGCTGTCCAGGTACCGCTCGATATCGGCCGCCATCGCGGCGGGTGAGCCGTAGCGCCGTTTCGGATCCCGGGCGGTGGCCTTGAGCACGATCGCATCGAGGTCGCCCCGCAGCCGCTTCCGGAGCTGGCGCGCGGTGGTCGAACGGGCGGCAGCGATCCCGTCACGGGCGTCTTGTCCGAGTTTGGCGAACCGATCCCCCGGCGAGATCGGATCACTTTCGCTGATCCGGCGGAGGGCGGAGAGCAGGCCCAGGCCACCGAGCTCGAAGGGCAGCACACCGGTCAGTAGCTCATAGAGCACGAGACCCAGGGCGTGCACGTCGGTGCGCACGTCGATCTGCTGCTGGCCGCCGCCAGCCGCCGCCTCCGGGCTGATGTAGGGCGGCGAGCCGATCACCAACTCACGGGTCGTATCGCCTTGCTCGAAGAGCGGTTCGTCGAGGGCCCGCGCAATGCCGAAATCGACGACCTTCGGCATGTGGCGACCTTCGAGTCGGGCCAGCAGGATGTTGCTGGGCTTGAGGTCGCAGTGCAGGATGCCCTTCTCGTGGGCGTGGCCGACCCCTTCGCAGACGTCGAGGAAAATGCGCAGCCGCTGCTCGATGCCGAGTCGCTCCTCGTCGCAACGTTCCGTGATCGGAGGACCGTCGACCCACTCCATGGCGACGAAAGGAGGGGTTCCGTCGGGACCGTAGGAGCCCGCGCCGACCTCGTACAGAGCCGCGATATGTGGATGGTTGAGGCGGGCAAGGGCCTGCCACTCGCCGGCGAAGCGTCGGCGGAGGCGCGCACTGCGGGGGCCGCGCAGCAGCTTGACGGCGACCTTCCTCTCGGGATGGTGCTGCTGCGCGAGGTAAACCTTTCCCATACCGCCTTCCCCCAGGGGATGCAGCAGCTCGAAGTCTCCGAGCTGGCGGGGCGGATCGACGGTTTCGTCAACGCGGTTCAGCAAGGACTCGACCGCAGGCTCCTCGAGGAAGTCTTCTGTGAACCGGTCCCTGGCCACGTCGAGCAGGGCCTCGACCTCTTCCCTCAAGGCTGCGTTACCACCGCAGGCCTGATCGAGATAGGACTGCAACGCGTCCCCGTCGAGCTCCAGAGCCTCGACGATGATCGAGGTCGGGGAAGAGGTCGGGCCGCCTTTCACGGTCCCATCGATCTGAGGAGGCGCAGTCGAGCGACTTTCCAGTCACGGGATACCGTCATCCGCGAAACCTCCAAGAGCTCGGCGACCTCGGACTCCTTGAGGCCGGCGAAGAAGCGCAGCTCGACGATCTGTGCCTGTCGAGGATTCTTGACGGCGAGCTCGGAAAGCGCGTCGTCGAGGGCCTCCAGATCGATCCTGGACTCCTCCCAGACCCCACTCGCCATCTCGATCGGCAAGAGCTCTTCCTTGGGGATGCGACGGCCCGCGCGCCTTCTGCGGGCCAGGTCGATCAACACGCGGCGCATGGCGATGGCCGCCGAGCCGAAAAAGTGACGTCGATTCTCCCAGTTGGGAGCCTCGTCCCCGAAGAGTCGCAAGAACGTCTCGTGGACCAGTTCTGTCGCCACGATGGACTGACCGCCCCACTCGCCGCCGAGCATTGACTGGGCGGTCCGCCGCAACTCTTGGTAGACGGCCCCGACCAAGACCTCCAAGTCCTCTTGGGCGCCGTCCCGGGCGCGGTGCAGAAGCTGGGTCAACGGGGGGACGGCGCGCGGAGAGGTCTGCCGCTTCGACTCGTCGGGAGAAGTCGCTGACGGGAAACCCATGTGGCGAACTCCTTGGCAGTGCCGGATTCGGAACTGAATCGTCTTGGGCCGACTAGAGAGCTCGGGAACCCGATGCGCGCCCCGATAAGACTGCCTCCGGTTGCGGCGGCACGGAGGCCCGAGCACCGTCACGCAGAGTCGAGAGCGCCGCCGCCGCAGTTATGCCGAGCTCAGACAAGACTCTACCACCGGACGTCAAACGACGAACGAATTGCCACAGGGACGGAGATCAGCGAGATTGGGGGGCCAAAGGTGGCCGTCGGCGCCTCGATCCGAGGCGACCGTTGCTTTATCACCGCCCACCACGCATGTGGGACGGCGGGCATCCGTGACTTTCAGGGCTTCGAGGACCTGGAGGTCGAGACCTGGATGTCGGCCTGACGGCCCTAGTCCTCAGCCGAAGCGGCCGGTGATGTAGTCCTCGGTGGCCTTGAGGTGGGGCTTGGTGAACAGGTCGCTGGTGGCGCCGTACTCGATCATCCGCCCGAGATACATGAAGGCGGTGTAGTCGGACACGCGGGACGCCTGCTGCATGTTGTGGGTGACGATGAGGATCGTGTACTCGCCCCGGAGCTCGGCGATCAGGTCCTCGATCTTGCCGGTGGCGATGGGGTCGAGGGCCGAGCAGGGCTCGTCCATGAGCAGCACCTCGGGCTCGGCGGCGATGGCGCGGGCGATGCAGAGGCGCTGCTGCTGGCCGCCGGAGAGGCCGAGGGCCAGGTCGTCGAGCCGATCCTTGACCTCGTCCCACAGGGCGGCCCCGCGGAGGCTGCGCTCGCAGACCTCGTCGAGGGTGCTCTTGCGGTTCTCGCCGTCGATCCGCAGGGCGTAAACGACGTTCTCGTAGATCGACATGGGGAACGGATTCGACTTTTGAAACACCATGCCCATACGTTTGCGCAGCTCGATGACGTCAACCCCGGGGCCGTAGATCGAGTCGCCGCTGAGCAGCATGTCGCCGTCGATGCGGACGATGTCGATCAGGTCGTTGAGCCGGTTGACCGAACGCAGGAGGGTCGACTTGCCGCAGCCCGAGGGGCCGATCAGGGCCGTCACCTGGCCTTCGGGCACCTTCATGTCGATGTCGTAGAGGGCTTGGGCCGCGGCGTACCAGAGCTTGAAGTTCTGGATCTCCAGCACCGGGGTTTCTTGCTGGACACTATCGTGGATCTCGCTCGGCAGGGTCTCGCCGCGGGCGATGGCCGCCAAGGGGTCGGCGGGGCCGTCGGCGGCCGGCTTCGAAGGGGGTCCCGCCTGGGGTGCGGTGCTCTGGGGATCTGGATTGGCCGTTGTTTCCATGATTGCTTTCCGATCTCGGTCGTGTACCTTGTCGATGCTCGCCTGGTGACCCGTTTGGCAAAAGCCTCAGAACTTGTCGCCGGCGAACTTCGCCCGCAGGCGGTTGCGCAGCCAGATGGCGGTGAAGTTGAGCACCGCGACGATGCCGATCAGGAGCAGCGTCGTGGTGAACACCATGGGCTTGGATGCTTCGGAATTCTGACTCTGGAAGCCCACGTCGAAGATGTGGAAACCCAGGTGCATGAAGCTGCGTTCCGGATGGACGTAGGGGAAGAGGGTGTCCACCGGCAGCTCGGGGGCCAGCTTGACCGCCCCCACCAGCATCAGCGGGGCCACCTCGCCGGCGCCGCGGGCGATGGCGAGGATCATACCGGTGATGATGCCGGGGAGCGCCCGGGGTAGGACGATGCGCTGGATCGTCTGCCACTTCGACGCGCCGCAGGCGTAGGAGCCCTCCCGCATCGAGTTGGGGACCGCCGACACCGCCTCCTCGGTGGACACGATGATCACCGGTAGGGTGAGCAGCGCGAGGGTCAGGGAGGCCCACAGGAGGCCCCCCTTGCCGTAGGTGGGGTTGGGTAACTCGGCGGCGAAGAGGAGCTGATCGATATTGGCCCCGACCACGTAGCAGAAGAAGCCGAGGCCGAAGACGCCGAAGACGATGGACGGCACCCCCGACAGGTTGTTCACCGCGATGCGGACCGCCGACACCAGCGGACCGGCCTTGGCGTACTCCCGCAGGTAGAGGGCCGCCAGGACCCCGAAGGGCACCACCGCCAGGGACATGATCAGGGTCATGGCCACCGTGCCGAAGATCGCGGGGTAGACGCCCCCTTCGCTGTTGGCCTCGCGGGGCTCGTCGGTGAGGAACTCGCCCCAGCGCTCCACGTAGATCCCCAGCTTCTGGCCGAAGGAGAGCTGGTTGGCCGGGTAGGCGAGGACCACCTCGTCGACCCTCTGGAGGGTCAGCTGAGGCTCCCGGGTGCCTTCCCCGGGGGTCCGCATGAGGATCTGGAAGGCCTCGTTCTCACGGTTGATGGCGTCGATCTCGAGGCGGATGCGGTCGAACTCCCGGTTGGCCCAGGTCCGCACTTCTTCGAATTCGGCGACCGACTGGGCGAACTCCTCTTCCAGCCGGCCTTCAGCCGCGGTGCCGCGGGCCCTTTCGAGCTCCAGCTCGATCTCCCGCATCTCCAGCCGGGCCTGCTCCTGTTTGTGGTTGACCTCGCCGGTATCGAACTTCTCCAGGTGCCGGCGCTCTTCCCAGCGCTCCCGGACCGGTCCGTGATGCTCCTCGAACGCCCGCCACGCGGCCTCGGCGCCCTCGGTCACCACCGCCACCGCGCGGATGCTGCCCGCCGTCTCGGCGTCCGCCAGGGGTACCAGCCGGGCGGAGGGGCCACTCCCCACCAGAAGCTGGAGATCTCCCCCCTGGCCCCGCAGCTCCGCGGCCACCCGGGTGGCCTCTTCGGCGCTGCCGTCTTCGAGGAACGTGAGCTCGGCAAAGGCTTCGGGGAAACCGTAGAACCGGCCCCATTCGAGCCGCTCCATCACCACCGCCCAATCCGGCTCGGTGCGTTCGGCGACCTCGAAGTCGCTCACCCAGTTGAAGTGGTTCTGGGTCAGGCGATAGTTGCCGGTCCGGAACAGGCGCCGGATCTTGGAGTCCCCCTCGGCGGTGACCTCGACGGTCCCCCGGACTGCCTCCGGCAGGTTGGCGAGGGCCTCCTCCTCCAGATGGTAGTAGTCCTTGCGGGTGATCTCGCCCATGTAGACCCGGCCGTCGAGGGTGGTGACTTTCACCACGTGGGAGGGCCAGAAGGTGGTCATTCCCTTGGCGAGCACCAGGAGCAGCAGGCCCGCCACCATGAAGACGCAGATGGCGAGGGCGCCGCCGGTGAGCCACACCATGGGCTCGCCTGCAGCGAAAAGGGAGGATTTGGAACGCGCGCGGCTGCGCTTCCCCATGCCGGAGGATCGGCTCATAGCTGATAGGCCCTTTTGCGGAACCGGAGGCGGATGACTTCGGCGACGGTATTGACGACGAAGGTCAGGACGAAGAGCACCAAGGCGGCCAGGAAGAGGGTCCGGTAGTGGGTCGAACCCACCACCGCTTCCGGCAGCTCGACGGCGATATTGGCCGAGAGCGTTCGGAAGCCCTGGAAGATGTTCCACTCCATGACCGGCGTGTTGCCGGCCGCCATGAGCACGATCATCGTCTCGCCGACGGCGCGGCCGAGGCCGATCATCATGGCCGAGAAGAGGCCGCTCATGGCGGTCGGGATGATGATGCGCACGGCGGTCTGCCACGGGGTGGCGCCGGCGCCGAGGGAGGCCGATCGCAGGTGCTCGGGCACCGTCGACAGGGCGTCCTCGGAGATCGTGTAGATGATCGGGATGATGGCGAAGCCCATCACGAAGCCCACCACCAGCGCGTTGCGCTGGTCGAAGGTGTCGAGGTAGCCGCCCCGCGGGTCGAAGCCCAGGGCGCTCAGCACCCAGGAGGCCACAAAGGCGAGGACGAAGGTGGTGGCGACCCCCGCCAGGAACTTGATCAGGTCAGCGGTGGCGAACTGGAATCGGGTCCAGTGGACGCTCTTGTCCCGCATGCGGGGATTGACGAAGCGGCCGTAGGCGAAGGCCACCGCGAAGGCCGACAGCGGCAGGCACATGAGCATCCAGCCGCCGGCGGCGCCGGCGAAGCGATCCTCACCCTGGGTCGGGCTCCAGTCCAGCCAGCCCTTGAGGTCCCCGGCGAAGAAGAGCGTCTCCACCAGCGGCCCCATGAGGCTCGCCCAGGCGATGCCGAGGGGCACCGTGGCCGCCACCAGCAGGAAGCGCCACCGCTGATTCTTGATGGTGAACGTCGCCGGCAGGAGCTGCCAGACATAGGCCCCCAGCAGGAAGCTCACCGGCACGGTAAAAAACAAGGCCAGGGTCGCCGGCACCACCTTCTCGATGTACGGCGCGAAGACCAGGGCGGCGAGGAAACCCAGCACCACGCTGGGGAGGCTGGCCATGAGCTCGATGGACGGCTTGACGATGCCCTTGGTCCTCGGATCGAGGAACTCGCTGGTGAAGATCGCCGCCAGGAGCGCCAAGGGCACGCCGAAGAGCATCGAGTAGAAGGTCGCCTTCAGGGTGCCGAACACCAGGGGCATGAGCCCGAGCTTCATCTCGAAGTCGTCGGTGGCGCTGGAGGACTGCCAGGTGTGCTCGGGGTTGGCGTAGCCCTCGTACCAGACCGGCCGGAACAGGGCAGAGAACCCCGCCTCGGGGACCCGCGGGTCGAGATCCATGTGGTAAAGCCGATCCTGGGTGACCGCCAGCAGGCCGTCTTCCTTCGGCGTGATCACCAGGTCGATGACCGGATCGTTCGACGGCAGCCCCTGGGCCTTCAGCTCCCGGGCGTTGGTGATGTTGAACAGCCGGACCTCGCCGTCGCCGAAGCCGGTGGCGACGATGCGGCTACGCTGGGAGGAGGCCATGGTCAGGGCCGGGGCGTCGGCCTGGGCCAGCTCCTTGGCGAAGACGAAGGCGAAAGTCTCCTCCGCCGGGCGCTCCGCGTCGATCAGGGTCGGCAGCTCATCGTCGGCATCTTCGATACGGACCGTGAAGCCGGCCCGCACCCGTCCGGACGAGTCCCCCCAGAGGAAGGTGTTGCCACCGAGCACCGGTTCGAAGATCTCCAAGTGCTCGCTGGAGCCGGAGGGAAGAAGCCTGCCGGTTTCCGCCAGGCGGACGTCGTCCAGATCGCGGATGTCCACCCGCTCCATGCGGCCGTCGCGCCAGGCGATGTAGGTCTCGTTGCCGGCGCCGGTGACCCGCAGGAAGTCGGGGGCCTCGCCGCCGCCGTAGTCCATCGGAACCTCCGCCGGTCCGATCACCTCCACCGTCGTCTCGCCGGTGAGGAAGTTGCTCTCCTCTTCGAAGGCCAGGGCCACGAGGCGAAGCTCGTCGCTGGCCGGCTCCGGCGGGGCATCGAGGATCTCGGTACCGTCGCCTGTGGGGTCCGCGTCGGCGAGCTGCACCGGGCCCGAGTCGTCGGAGGTGGCCGAGTCGTCGGAGGTGGCATCCCCTTCAGAAGCAGGGTCCGCCGCGGGGGGCGGGCCCCCTTCCACCAAAGCGACGATCAGGGGACCGTCCCCACGCACGACGTGGGCCAGCTTGCGGACCGGCCCGCTGGACACGCGGGCGGAGCCCCCCATCTCCACCGTCAGCTCCTGGAGGCGGAACTGGCCTCCGGGGGTCGGCTCGAGGACGCCGGTTCGGTAGTTGGCGCTCTGGGCGCCGTCGGTGATCTTCTGCACCACCTCCGCCGGCAGGTCTTCGGCGTCGAGGATGGTGGTCTGGAAAGAGACGTCGGCGAGTTGGACGGTGCCGTCGACGAGGCCGAAGGCCGCGGTGTCGCCCCGGATGAGGAACGACGAGGACACCAGCTGGCCGTCCGGAAACACCTCGATCTCCTGCCGCTTCTCGCCGGTGTCGAGGCGGAACACCTCGATCGTGCCCGAAGGCGTCAGGATCCAGCTCAAGACCTGATACTCGTCCACCCCCACGTGCTGGATCTGCTCGCGGGCGACCTCGATGGCTTCGGCCTCGGAGATCTTCGCGGGCAGGAACAGGGGCATCACGACCCAGATCAGGAAGACCGCGACCGTAAGCACCGAAAGGATCGTCCCGATGCCGCCGACGGTGATCAGCCAGCGGGAGATGATGTCGGCGAGGACGACGCTTCGGCGGGTCTTGCGACTACGGGAGCGGCCGGTGAAAGAGCTCTGCGGGCTCTCAGGCGAATCTTGCATGGGATTCGAGGGCTCCAGAAAGAATCAGAAACGGGGGCAGGCCCTCGTGGCCGGCCCCTTGGGCGGCGGCACCGGAGGTCCGGAGCCGCTCGATTCGATCACGCCGTTCCGCCTCGGAAGGGACCCCTCGGCGGGGTCCCGCGGACGGCGCGACCGTAGGACTCAGTAGTCCTTGGCGATGTCGACGCCGATGCTCTCGAGGGTGGACTTGGCGATCTCGTAGGAGATCGGCACGTAGCCGTCCTTGACCACCACTTCCTGACCCTGCTTGGAGACGATCAGCTTGACGAACTCGCGGCGCAGGGGATCGAGGTCCTCACCGGGCTTCTTGTTGACGTAGACCAGCAGGAAACGAGCCAGCGGAAAGTCGCCGGCGCGATCGAAGTCCGCCGGAATCATCTCGCCGCCGACTTTCTTGGCGAGGGGCACGGTGGCCACGTCGGCCGTCTTATAGCCGATGCCGGAGTAGCCGATGCCGCCCTTGTCGGAGGCCACGCCCTGAACCACCGAGCTAGAGCCGGGCTGCTCCTTCACGGAGTTCTTATAGTCACCCTTGAACAGGGCCTGCTTCTTGAAAAAGCCGTAGGTGCCCGAGGCCGAGTTGCGGCCGTAGATCGAAATCGGCAGGCTCGCCCACTCGCCCTTGAGACCGGCCTGGCCCCAGCTGCTGATGTCGGAAGCATGACCGCCCTTGCGGGTGGAGGAGAAGATCGCGTCGACCTGGGCGAGGCTGAGGCCGGCCTTGGCGATCGGGTTGTCCTTGTGCACGTAGACGGCGACCATGTCGACCGAGGTGCGGACCAGGGTGGGCTTGTAGCCAAACTTCTTCTCGAAGGCGTCGATTTCCTTATCCTTCATCGGGCGCGACATCGGCCCGAAGTTGGACTGACCCTCGATCAGGGCCGGCGGCGCGGTCGAGGAACCCTTGCCCTCGATCTCGACCTGCACGTTCGGGTAGACCTCTTTGAACTTCTCGGCCCACAGGGTCATCAGGTTGTTGAGGGTGTCCGAGCCGATGCTCTTGACGGTGCCGGACACGCCCTGGGCGGCCTCGTACTCGGGCAGCCGCTCATCGACTTCAACGGCGGAAAGGGGCGCGGCGAGAGCCGCACCGGCGAGCAGAATCACAGAGCCTAGAGTCTTAAAGCGCATGATGCTTCCTCCTTGTTTCTCCGGGAATGATCCCTCGACGCGGGGGGAGAGCGGGCGGGCGGACCGGTCCTCGGTTCGCCGGCGTTCGCGGGCCTCTGCCGGGCCGGCAGACGACGCACGATTTGCCCTGTTGGGATCGGCGAGAAAGTATCGGCAGCTTGTAAACGCGCAAGGCACTGCGAGTGAAGAAACCGTGAAGGCCTCTCGAGAGAAACCTCCCGACCCGCGCCGTGTAGTCTCCCGGCCATGCCTCCGGAACTGCCCTTCCTCCACTCTCCCGCCGCGACCTACCCTGCGCTCGCGCTCGCCGGCCTGATCGCCGGCGCGCTCAACGTGGTCGCCGGCGGCGGCTCTTTCCTGACGCTGCCGATTCTGATTTTTCTCGGCCTTCCGGCGGGCGTCGCCAACGGC